>JAUILJ010000786.1 GCA_030433055.1 Polyangia bacterium | reverse complement strand
GCGTCCTGAGGTAGCGAGGACTCGCAGCCCCGCTTCCCGGCGCAGGTCTCGTCGGTGGTCACGATGTCTTGCCAAGGCACTCCGAGGATGCCTGCCACGAGTACGGTCGCCGGCGTGCGCACGAAGCCAGTCTGGCCTGGCTCCGGGAACAACGGGTTCCTCACTTCTTTGCCCGAAGCAGTGCGGATTGTCTCCTTGGTCAGGGCATCCACGTAGCGCTGGGTGGACTGCAGGTAGTCCACCCCGAAGCGGCGTTTCTGCTGAAAGCAGCGCAGGTTCACGTCGTCCTCTGCCTTCGTCAGCTTGGCGCCTTTCTCACACTCGCTGTCGGTCGCTGGGCAACCCTCGGGCACGGCACCCGTGCAGCTGTAGCAGCAAGGGTCGTCCTCGGACTTGCTGCAGGCGCTCGACGCCCGCGGCATCCGCGCTCCGCTGTCACCCAGGTGGTTGACCCCGGACTTGGCGACCACGGAGCAATCGTTCTCGTCGGTGAGCATGACCAGCGCAAGCAACGAATCCGGGCGCAGGAAGTCGCGGCGTTGTTGCAGGATCTCTTCGTCGACGCGGTCGGGCTTGAGCTGACCACCCTCCGCTACCCAAGCGTGCACGGGTTCTGGATCCACGAGGAATCGATACCACGACTCGAGAGACGCCTCGAAGCCGCAGCCTGACTCGCCGACCACGTTCACCATGGCCTGAACGTTCTCGACCAACGCCTGAGGATTCGATTCTCCTGGTGGATCAAGCTCCTGTTTCGGGTCCCACGCGAGGAACCCTTTTCCCTGATATGTCGGGATACCAGTGCCGCGAGGCAAGGTGCCGAGCAGCCGACCATTGTCACTCAGCCCTCCCTCCGTACAGTTCCCCGGCGTGAGTCCGAGCTCGATGCTCGAGGTGATCACGCCGATGTGGATGTCTTCCAACGGAGCGAATTCCCTCTGGAATCCATCCGGACAACGGTCCTTGGGTTCGTCGGGGGTGTATCTCTCACCCGCTCCGCTCACGCACGCTGGGTTCACCAGGCGCCCCACCAACCTTGGGATGGCGCGCTTGAGCATGTCTTGCTTGTCGCCCATCGACGAGGAGTTGTCGATCATGAACAACAGGTCGATCTTGTCGATCGACTCCTGGCGAAGGGAGAAGACCACGGAGTTCGTGGTCTGAGGCTTGAGGGGGCTCACGGGCCTGTCGAGGCAGGCTGCCGTCAAGCCACCACCTGTCATCAGCAGACCGACGCCAAACAGTTTCCTAGAGGATATGGCCATGAGCAATGAGTCGCCCATGCGCGTCGGAGTTGGTGTTCGCTTTTTCGTCGCCTCTACTGGCAACTCGGTTGACGCGTGTGGGCCGGGCGCCTGGGCTCGGTATCCGAGCCTCGCTCACTAAATCCACGCGGAACCGAGGTCTACAGGGACGCGCGGGCTGCCCATCGCAGCGCCTTCGCCTTGACGGCAGGGCTCGCGCCTGGGACGCCGGCTGCCGCTCGGGTGAGGCGCTTCGCCTCCGCCCGATCGCCGCGGGAGAACGCGAGCTGAGCCTGACCTAGCAGCGCCTTCGCGCGCGTGTCTGCATCACCGCTCGCAGCGAGCCCTTCCAGGACGCGCCCGGCGCCTGCGGAGTCCCCGGCGGCGAGCGCTGCGGATACCTGGCTCCAGTCTGGCGGCGCGGGTGCCTTGGCCGCCTCGGCGCCGGGCGCCGCGACGCCCTTCGAGCTCGCGGCTTCCGTCCCTCGAGATCCACTCCCCGCTGGCGCCTTGCTCCCAGCTCGCGCTCGAGCATCCTCGGCGCGGAGCGGACGCTCGCTGTCGATCGACGCATCGGGACTGACCTGCAGGGGCTGTAACCAGCCTCCCGGCAATCCGAGGCTCGGGGTGACGCCTGCGCTGCGCGTTGGCTCGGCGAGCGAGGAGTCGGGAGCCGCGCCGGCGCCGGCTTCGGAGCGCTCTGGAGCGTGGCTCAGCGCGGCAAGCACCCCGGCACCGAGCAGCGCTCCTCCGCCGAGAAACTGCATGAGCCGCCGCATGTGGCGAGCGGGACTGCTGAGCTGTGCCTCAACCCGAGCCGTGCCCGCTTTGAGTTCGCTCGGGGTGGGTTGGGTCGCCTGGTAGGCCTCACGGGCCAGAGCGATGCGTGCGTGATAGTCGCTCATGGCTGTCCCTCCGCCCCGCCTTGGGGCTCGGTGGGGTTGAACACCGGGTCGCTCCCCAGCAGCTCGCCCAGCTTCTTGCGGCCGTCTCTCAGTCGCGAGCGCACGGTGGCTTCGGCTGTGTTGGTGATTTGCGCGATCTCACGGACGCTGAGCTCTTCGAGGTCGTGCAGCACGATGACGGCTCGCTTGCTCGCGGGCAGGGCTTCGAGGTGGTGGTAGAGCCGGGTCGCCCGGCGGGCCTGAAGCACCCGAGCCTCCGTGCCCTCTGCTGGGCACGCCGGTTCGAGCCCCCCCTCCGACTCGTCGTAGCTGAAACGCCGTGTCCAGCGCCGATACCAGCGGTCGTGGTCCTGCACCGTGCGGTAGGCGATGGAGTAGGTCCAGGTCGAAAAGGCCGAGCGGCCCTGGAAATTCGGCAGCGCTTTCAGTGCTCGCTCCGCCGCTGCCTGAACCAGGTCGTCGAGGTTACGCCGCGGACCTGCGAGGGAGCGAACCTGCTTGTAGAGCAGTGGTAGCAGCTCATCGAGCGCGACTTCTCCAACCGGTGTCGCGACCGGGCGGATACTCGCGTCAGCGCTGAGCGCTGCTGCTTCATCCAAGCTGAGCTCTGCTGTCTTCACGTTCGGGGTAGCAATCGGGGGCAGTGCGCGTACGCCACGCAGGGCGCAGAATGCAGGGTACTGGTGTGGGTCGTCCGAGCCCGTCGAAATGAGCGCTTGGTGGCCAATTTGGGCTGGGCCCGGGCGGAATTCCTGGTCACCGGGCAGGTTCGAGGCGGGAAATGCACCGTCCCGAGCGGCGAGGTTCGCGCGATTTGTTTCGGAACCGACTCCGGATTTTGCCATGGTTCCGCTTCGAATGCGGGCTCGCATCTTGCGTACGGTGATTTGGCTCTGCGGGCTGGCCCTCTGCCTCTGGGCTGCTCCCGCCAGGGCCGATGACGCCGAGCCTGAGGCGGCACCGCTGAAGCTCGAGGTCCGCTGCTCCCGTCTCTCGCCCGACAATCAGGTCGAGCTGGACGCCCGAGCGCGGCTCACCGTGGCGGGCCTCTACAAGGCCGCGCCGAGTAAGGTCGCCTTCGCCTGCGACCGCGAGTCTGCCTGGATCGAGTGGGGAGAGCCGGTCATCCGACTCGCGGTGGAGGGCAGCATGCGAGGCCTCATGGAGGACTTCCTCGATGCGCTGGAGCGCCACGTGCGGGAAGAGAAGAGCCGCGCCGCCAGGGTGCGGGAGCTGCCGCCTGACAGTGGGGGGCCGCCGCGCCTGGGCAAGCCCAAGCCAGCGCGGCTCTTCGGGCCAGGCGGTGCCGGCTTGCGTTTCCTTGGGGAACCTGCTGACGGCAGTGTCTCCCAGCTGATGGGGCCTAGGCTCGACATCGGAGTGGGCCTCGCCAAGCACTTCACCCTGGTCGTGATGGAGGGGCTTCGCTCGGCGTTTGGGGGTGACGACATCGGCGCCGTACACCTGATCGACGTGAAGGTCGGGCTGGCCTACGGCGCTCCGTTCGATGGATCGTATTTCGGGGCCCAACTCGCCGGCGGCAACGAATGGCTCTACTCCTCATCCAACCTGGTCTCAGCTCCAGCATTCGAGTTTGGCGGACGCGGGTCGGTGTATTTGGGCAAGCTCGCCTTGTGGGTCGGGCTCGATCTGCTGGTGCGGGGGCACGAGATCGAGCTCCTCGACAGCGACATAACGATGGGCTCTCCGTCGTTCTTGTTTTCGATCGGTGGCTTCTGGCGCGCCGTGGAGCCGTTGCGAGAGCCTTGACCCTCACCCCCGTCCGAACCTCGAACCGATCGTCGCTCTAGGGCAGGGGATCCGTTTCCACGCGGATATTGTGTTTCGCCGAGTCGTGGCCACACTCGAGGCTGTACTCTCCCCCGCCCAGGTCTGAGGGAGTGATGGCATCGCCGTCGCAGGTGGCGCTCAACTGGGTGCAAGGCAACTGCGCGGTCACCTCCACGATCATCGGCGCCAAAAGACTCTCGCAGCTCGAGGACAACCTCGGGGCGTTGGAGTTCGAGCTCACCCCCGAGCAACGGGCACGACTCGAATCAAAGTGCACCTATGA
>JAUILJ010000785.1 GCA_030433055.1 Polyangia bacterium | reverse complement strand
CTGTCCGCTCGCGCATCGGCGGCCGCGGCGCGCGCCTCCAGCTCGGAGATCCAGCGGTCTCGCTTGTCCACCTCACGCTCGAGGTCCGCAATGCGCCGGGTGCGCAGTGCGTCGTCTTTCGACGCGGCCACTTTGGCCGCCTGAGCGGCTTGGCTCTTCGCAGCTTCGAGTTTTGCGGCTTGCTCGGCCCGACCGGAGCCGGCTTCGGAGAGCTGCGCTTGCAGCTTCTCCAGCTCGCTCTCCAGCTTCTCCAGTCTCGCACGTGCGCTGCGTTCGCGCGCGATCACTGCATCATGTTGCCGTGAGGAAATGTTTCCGCCGCGCTGCGCCAGCGCGTCACGCGCGGAGAGCTGAATCACCGCGAACTCATCCAGCTTGAGCTCCCGCTGTCCGGCGAGCGCCACGAAGAACTCGGGTTCCTCGGCTCCACCTGGGACGTAGCCGTTGTCGAGAGACACTGCCGGCTCGCCTTCGGGAGCGAAATCCACGACCGCGTAGGCTATGAACGGAGTTTGCCCGAGCATGCGCACTTCTTCGAACTCGCCGCTCACCGCGTCGTACAGTTCATAGTAGCTGAGCTTCGGCTGGGCAGTGCTCGGGAGCAGAGAGACCCTTACATCCGGATTCCGTGTGGCAATGAGCGCTGCGCCGCGCGGGCTCAGGCAGCGTTTGACCTTTCGTAGCAAGCCCTGGGGGTCGCCTTCGGCGCTCAAGTCTTCCACGATTGCCACGTCGAACGCGCCGTCGCGCACTGCGAGGCCGCCTTCGCCGAGTGGTGCGTAGGAGACGCTGCGGGAGGTGTTGCGGGTTGCAGCCTCGGTGACCCGGGAGCTGTCAGGATCGTATACGTGGACCAGGCGCGCTCCACGTTCGAGGAGCCGCTCGGCGATGTCCGAACTCGAATCGCCGAAGACGATTGCTCGTCGCCCCTCCAGCAGACTCTCCACATATGCAGCGAGCGCTACGCTCGGTCGCAGGATTTCGCGTTCAGCCATCGTCGCTTTCTAGATTTCGCGGCCCACAGGTCGCGAACTAACCACAGTCGCTCGTCGGGTTCCGCCCCCAGGTGGAGCGAAGCATCGCCGTCTCGCTTTTATGCAACACGGCGGACGGAGGGTAGCCCTCACGAGGGAAACTGGGCCATTTCGCGTCGCACGTCGCCCGGACCCGCTCGGGCTGTCGAGAACCGCGGCGTATTTCGTGCCGCCGCTCCCGGGCTACGGAGCAAGCGTTCAGGCCGGTCGCTCAGGGCTGCCGGCACGGCTTGGGAACCACGCAGGGGTTCCCGCAGTTCAACGCCATCGCGTACAGGCCCACCTGGTTCGGTTTGGTGCGCCCCAGTCCCGTACCTGCGAGACACATCATCACCGCGTCGGCCACCCCTTGCTCACCGGTAGGCGAGATGCACAGGTGATTGACGCAGGTGCCATCTTTCTCGCCCAGCGCCGGAGGGCAATCAGCGTCGGCATCGCACTCGAGCGCTCGGCAGTCGCCGGGCGCTGGCGCGGCGCCCTTGGCGACGTTGCAGATACCGACCAAGCGCGCGTCGGCCTTCAGCGCGAGCTCCGGCTTCCCCGAAGGCGGGTCGTCCCCGCTCACCTGCTTGAACTTGCAGGTTCCGTTGCGATCGCACTCTGCCTCGAAGCTGCGGCCCTCCGTATCCTTCAGCGTCCGCTTGCTGATGCGGCGGCAGGCGGGCAGCAACGCACAAGCGACGAGGAGCGCGCCAATCCAGCGCGCCGTGCGTGCGTGACGGGAATCGGATGAGGGGCCTGTGACGATCACGTTGAGACTCTAGACGGCCAAGGCGATGGGACCAGAGAATTCTCGCGCCCGGGTCGACGTGAGCCGGCGCCACTTCGCTACAACCAGGACTGGGCGCGCTGCCTTGCGGTCGGCTACCTTCCCCGAACCATGACCGAGCAGTCGTCCTCACACGCGAAGATCCACCGCCGCACGCTAGTGGTGGATGGGATCACCCCAGTGGGTGCGTACGCGGCGTTGCGTTGCAACGCTGGCGAAGGTTCCTTTCTCCTCGAGAGCGTAGTGCCCGGGGAACGTTGGGGGCGCTACTCGATCCTGGGCTACCGACCTCGCAAGGTGATCACCTTGTTCGGCGAGCAGGGGGTGGACCCCTATGAGCGCCTCAAGCAGCTCGCGCCAACTGGCTTCGACGAGGATGTGGACGTCGCCGAGCGCTTCGCGCGCGCGTACGTCGGGCTGATTCCGTATGACATCGTGCACTTCGCGACCAAGGTCGACACCTGGCCAGGTGAAGCGCCGGTGGTCGCGCGCCTGCTGGCGGAGGCGACGGTGATCGTCTTCGACAATCTCACCCACACCGCGACCATCGCCGCTCACTCCGAGGAAGACCTGGAGCGCGCAGTGGGCGAGCTCAGTCGAGTGCCCGCGTTGACTCCCCTCTCCCCCCCCGATCCAAATCAGATCCCTGCGGATCTGTCCGTGGATACCTCTGACGCCGGCTATGGCGAGACGGTCGAGCGCGTCAAGGAGTACATCCGTGCCGGAGACGCATTCCAGGTGGTACCCGCTCGAACCTTCTCGGTGCCAGCCAACGGTGCTGACTCGCTCGACGTGTATCGCGCGATGCGCGTGTTGTCGCCGGCGCCCTACATGTACCTGTTGGAGTTGCCCGAGCGTGATGGAGCCGAAGAGGTCGCGGTGATCGGTGCCAGCCCGGAGACGCTGGTGCGGGTGGAAGGGCGAACGATCACGCTCCGACCCATCGCTGGCACACGTCGGCGCGGGCGTACGCCGGAGGAAGACGACGCGCTCGCAGAAGAGATGATGGCGGACCCGAAGGAGATCGCGGAACACGTGATGCTGATCGATCTCGCGCGCAACGACATCGGTCGAGTGGCGCGTGCCGGTAGCGTCGAGGTTCCGCTCCGCATGATCGTCGAACGCTACAGCCACGTGATGCACATCACGAGCGAGGTGGTGGGCGAGCTGAAGGAGCGCATGGGGCCTTGGGACGTGCTGCGCGCGACGTTCCCCGCTGGTACGCTGAGCGGAGCGCCCAAGGTGCGGGCGATGCAGATCATCCGAGAGCTCGAGCGGCGCCCCCGCTTCGCCTACGGCGGCGCGGTGGGTTATGTGACTCAGGGCACCGATCTGGATTTCGCGATCGCGATCCGTACCGTCGTGAAGCGCCGGGGGCGCTTCGAGGTCACGGCTGGCGCCGGCTTGGTCGCAGATAGCGTACCCGAGCTAGAAGCCAAGGAAACCCGAAACAAGGCCCGCGCCGCGCTCGCGGCCATCGCCGCGGCCATCCCTCAAGACAAGTAGAAACGTAGCCTCCTGATGTCGCTGATTGACGAAAATGCCTACGGGCTTTGGTTCTCTTACTTCGAAATCGAAGACGACGAGTACACCCTCGAGCCAGAGGACTTCGTTGGTCGCTTCTTGCGTTTCCGTGAGGTAGTTGTTTCCGCGTTAAGGGAGAAGCCGCCGACAGAGTCATATCAGGTGACCTACTTGGGGCACGCGTTGTACGTCGAGTTCGCCGAAGGCGCCGAGGCTCACGACCCGTTCGCGGTGGTGAAGAGCGTGCGGGCAGCCCTCGAAGAAGCGGAGATCCCAAGTGTTGCAGTGCTGACTCACGGCAGTCGATGGGTTCCGGAGCCCGCGCCCGAGGCGACCGACGCAGGCCACGTGTCGTTCCCGAGCGAAGCGCTGCGCCGGGCGCTCTACGCAGACACGGCGACGCGCCCAGCAGAAGACGAGCACACCGCGGAGGGCTGGGGCCCGGGGCTCTACGTCGACACCGAGGCGATTGAATCCATGGGGAAAACGCTGAAGAACGCGCCTACGGCGCTCGCGGTGGCCAGCGCGACGTTCTATCGCTTCGGGCGTTGAGCGCCCCCAGCCCGAGGCATGGATGCTGCGGCCAGGTTTGGCGTGGCTCTTGCTCTGCTGACTGGGTATGTCCCCTACGCGTCGCACCCAGAGCCGCGCCGAACGCGCTAAGTCCTCGAAAATCAGCCCGGAAATCATCGGCGCCCCTGAAACGGGCAGCGCTGAGCTGGCAGACATGGAAACCGCGGATCCGCGCCCAGGGATCCCGCGGATCCGCGTCGCGCCGGTTTGCGCGGAAGCCCCACGGCGCGCGAAACTGATCCCCAGCGGGAGCGGATCGGGCAGTCTCGGCGCGGTCGCTCGCTCTAGCTTGTTGGCCATGTCGACGACGCGAGTAGGACTGTT
>JAUILJ010000784.1 GCA_030433055.1 Polyangia bacterium | reverse complement strand
ACAGGCCCTGGTCGTAGCTCGGGTAGCTGCCATCTCCGCGCACGTTGTAGAGCCCGTTGTTGAAGAACGGATACTGGATGGTGCCAGCGGTGGTGTTCGCGTCGTGATACGAGACGCTGAGCAGCACGCCGTGGTGACAGTGGAAGCACTCGAGGCGCTCACCGTTGAACAGTGAGAGGCCGCGCCGCTGACTCTCGTCGAGGGCACTCTCGTCGCCCTGCTTGTAGCGGTCGTACGCGGAGTCCCCACTCAGAATCGTGCGAACGAAGCTCGCGAGGGACATCACGATCTTGTTCACCGTGGCGCCAGAATCGCTCCTGGGGAAAGCCGCAGCGAACATTTCTTGGTAGCGAGTGTCGGCGTCGAAGCGTGCTAGCACCTCGTCGACGTTCGCGTCGCTGACCCCCAGCTCGACCGGATTATCCGCTCGGATAGGCACCGGGATCTGGTCTTCCAGGCTCAACAGGGCGTTGTTCGACCAAGTCAGCGTGCTGTGATAGCCGACGTTGGCGAGCCCAGGGCTATTGCGATGCAGTGTTTGCCCGGTGGAACCTCGTGGCACCCGCAATCCATCAGCGAAGGCCAGCTCTTGGTGGTGACAGCTCGAGCAGCTCTGAGTCCGATTGCCCGAGAGACGCTTGTCATAGAATAGAAAACGGCCGAGCTCGATTTTCTCGGCCGTCAGCGGATTCGACTCGGGGATGGCTGGCAGCTCGAAGCGGTCAGGAAGGTCCAAGAGCTCCCGCACGCTGGCGCCACTGACCTGCTGCTCCTCTCCGGAGCACCCGACGGAGAGTGAGGTAAGGAGCAGCGCGCCAGCGAGTCGCTTCATTTCGTTCCGAACACCGTGTTCAGGCTGGCGTCCGCCGCGCCCGTTTCCATGTTCAAACCGAACTTGGGGAAGAGCACACCACAGTCCGGTTGTGACGGAGACGAGTGGCACTCCACACCGGGCCCCTCTCCGATCACCTCGAACGTTTCACTGTCGTAGATAGGGGCACGGAAGTCTTGGCCCTCGAACACCTTGCGCACGTCCAAGGTGACCACGCCGCTGTTGAGGTCAAAATCGCCGAGGCCAACCCCTGGGGTGTTCACGAAACCACAGCTTTCGCGATCCGACAGCGCGCTTCCGCCCATGGGTCCGCAGTCTCGACTGCCCAGGTGGATGTAGGCGTCGCCCTCCCCGTCCGTCGCCGTGACCGCAGCGTTGAGCACGAAGTGACGGTATCCCGTCGCCCAACTCCAGTACATTTCGTTGAGGGGAGAGGGCGCGCTCTCCTCGGTGTTGACGGCGATCACCTCCTTCATCAACCGCTGGGGCACGCCCACGTCGAAGACGACGCTGCTTACCTTGTCCGGGAAGGTCATGCCGGTGACCACGCTGTTGGTGCGCGCGGTGCCCTCTGCGAATGCCACCGAAGAGCTGGTGCAGCTCCCCTCACTGTTGCCCGTCAGATCGATCAGCGCCACGGAGCCCGCGTCGCTGACATACTGGAACTCATTCTCGTCGAGTTCCATTTCCACGGGGTCACCCTCGGCGGTGTAGAAGCGAATGTTGCTGACGTAGAAGCGCAGATCGCTGACGCCGATACTCACGTCGCCGCTCTCACCCAGGCCGCTCATCGAGTCCGTGCAGCCCACGGGCTGATCACCATCCATCGCGGCAAAGTTGAGGGCGAACGCCGATTGACTTGGGGTTTCGCCGCCAGCGTCATCACTACCGCAGCCCGCAAGCAGCAGTGTGGAGGCAGCCAAAACGTAGAGTACCTGGGAGCAAGTAACACGATTTCTCATAGACGTCCGCCAAGGGTATACTGGGGTCCCGGGTTCGGTCGAGGAGACAGTTTGTCGCGTGGCCGCACCGCAACGCCGTGGCAGGCGAGCCACGCGCAGGCCGTTTCCCAAGGGAATCGTCGTGCTCGGCTCGCGTTCGCGGAAGCATGCGAAGATCCTCTCGGGGAAATGTAGAGTCGGCACGGAGCGGGCGTGCTGCAGACCGCTGCCACGGACGCCCCTCGGCCGAAAGCCGCTCGGTGGCGCTGGCTCTTACTCGCCGACAGCCGGCTTCAGCACCGGGAAGCGCACCGGGCGCGGCCCTGCCAGGCGCTCACTGCACTTGCTCACGCTGGGCCCTACGAGACCCGGCATGCTGCCGAGGAGCGCGAAGAACTCATCCCGCGCGGCGCCGGTCAGCCGCTCCGAGCACAGCCGAGCGATGTGAGGATTGCGCCGCGCCTGCCGCACCATTTGAGCCACCCGGGGTGTGACCTGGACGGAGCAGCGGGAGCACAGCTCGTTGTCGAGGTGGCGGGTCTCCAAGCAGACCGAGCAGCGGCCCACCTGAGAGAGCGGTGTGTTGGGATCGAATGCAGCCATGGGAGGCTCCTGACATGCTCGAAGGGGGCCGGCCAAAACTTCGACTTTGTTAGGGATTTTGCCCTGAGCCCTTAACTTCAATAAGTGCCCAACATGTTGGGGTCGGCGTTTTCCTCTCCCCCACATGCACGACACGCGCACGACACGTTCCTGCGCGGAAAGAATTTTCCACCTGGACTTGGATCCGCCCGCTCCCCCGAGGAAATGCCTTGCGCGCGCGCTGTAATTGTCGGGGTCAAAGAGCGACACCGGGGGCGAGCGGCGGGCAACACCCACACTCAGGTGCGGAGCAACCCCAGGGCCTCGTGGAACACCAGATTCATGCGCCAGAGCGCTTCGCTCGAGGGGAGCACCTTCCAGCTGAGCGCGGACTCGTATGCCACGGGGAAAGGCGTCACGCTGAGCCCTTCCTCACGGAAATAGGCGGCGGCGCGCTTCATGTGGGTCGCGCTGGTGACCAACACCACCTGCTTGACCTCCGGGTGCTGCTCGAGGATCCGCTTGCTGTTCTTCGCGTTGTCCCGGGTGGTGTGCGCGTCGGGGTCGAAGAGGATGCGTTCGCGGGGCACGCCGAGCTCCACCAGCAGATCGGCCATGCCGTTGACGTACTCTTGATGGATCCCAGTGACGATCACCCAGCGGAAGCCCTGCTCGCGGTAGGCGCGCGCCGCGCCGATGATGCGCGCTTGAGTCACCCCGTCCAGCGTCTCCGCGTCGGGCACCCACGAGTACACGTTGCGCGAACCACCGGAGAGCACCACCAGCGCGCGGCTCTCCGGCGCCGCGTGCAGCACCTGCTTGAGATCGACAGGCGGCGGCTGCAGGCGACGCAGACACAAGCTCGCCATCCACGGGCTGCTCATCAGCCACAGCCCACCCACGCCACACCAGGCCACGATCAGCGCAATGCGATGGGGGCGTCGCGTGATTTTCCAGATCGACTTGGTGAACCAAGCCAGGGGCACGATGCCCAGCACCAGGCCCAGGAACAGCGGATCGAGGAGGCGAGAGACCACGCGGGCAAGCTTGCATACGCCGCGACCCAGGCAAGCCCGCAGGCTCAAAACATCGCGCGATTGATCACCAGGTGCAGCACGATCGCGACCGCGTAGCCGATGGCGATCACCGGGGTCCACTTCAGGTGCGCAGAGAACGTGTAGGCGCCACGGCTCTGGCCCATCAGCGCGACCCCCGCGGCGGAGCCGACGCTGAGCAGGCTGCCGCCGATCCCGGCGGTCAGCGTGACGAGGAGCCACTGCCCGATGCTCATGTCCGGATGCATCGAGAGCACCGCGAACATCACCGGGATGTTGTCGATCACCGAGCTCAGGACACCGACGCCGGTGTTCGCCGTGGTGGCGCCCAGGTGCAGGTACATGAGCCGACTCATCACGTCGAGGTAGCCCATCAGGCTCAGCGCGCCGACGCACATCACCACGCCATAGAAGAAGATCAGCGTGTCCCACTCCGAGCGCGCGAGGTTGCCGTACACATCGAAGGGCATGAAGGTGCCCATGCGCTGGTTGTGCAGCACCTCCTCCTCCTTCATCTTGTACTTGTTCGCGATGTACTCGGTCTTGTAGCTCTGCTTCAGGTAGTGCCCGAAGAAGCCCGTCACGCCGGTGAGCATCGCCCCCGCGCCCGCCGACGCCTTCTTCGCCGACTCCGACAGCGGAGCGGCCTGCCCCGAATCCTGCTTCGCCTTCAGCACCTGGTCGAGCACGCCCTTGCCGAACCCCTTCGCGCTGTTCGCCTTGAACATCCCGTCCTTCACGTCGGCGTTCTCCGCCTGGCCGATGCCCATCACCCGGGCCGCGCCCGACAGCCCGAGCGTGTCGAGCAGCGCGGCGTTGCCCAT
>JAUILJ010000783.1 GCA_030433055.1 Polyangia bacterium | reverse complement strand
GCAGGTGCTGATGGAGACCCTCGAGACCATGGTGATGATCGTCCCGACGCACCAGGTCGATCAGTACGTGGTGCACGACTCCTGGGGCCACACCTGGCAGGAAGCGCTCAGTGAGTTCGAGTGGGAGTACGCTCGAGTGCTCGAGCTGACCCACGATCTCACTCCAGAGAGCGGACCAGCGTTTGGCGGCGATGTGCCGCCCATCTGGCACAGCTTCAGCACCCAGGGCGGTGAGTGCCTGCTGGACGAAGCGGGCTTGCTGCGCACGGCGCGCGCCGACGTCCTCGGGCGCTTCGGAGTGGCTACCAGCATCGCGCTCAGCGAGATGCTGGCGGACTTCATGGAGTCCAAGTTCGCGCGCAACGTGCCTGACGAAGCGCTCCCCACGTCGTCGCTGATCGACGTGTGTCACCTGAAGATCGATCTTTCGCTGTCGGACATGGGGCGGCAGATCAAGCGCCTGGCCAAGCCGTACCAGCGCCTGGCGAGCGATCCGGAGGCGCAGGCGCGGTTTGCCCAGCGCCTGGTCGAGCTCGGCTTTCCAGCGTCGGAGTCTGAGCGCCTAACGCGTGCTGCAGGGAAGTGTCTGTGGGAGCACCTGGAGCCACTGCTCGAGATGGAACTCTCGCCAGCCAAGGCGGGCTGGACACCGGTCCTCACCCCCAAACCCGATGGAACCGAGGGCTCCACTGCGGCGCATTCCGCGGGCGCTCAGGCTGTGGGAACGGACGCGGAGACGGTGCCGTCGACGCTCTACCGGCGCGCGATGTTGCAGCTCACGCTGATCGCGGCGGAGCTCGAGAGCGGCCTCCAGGGCCGTGGCGGGGACTGGCGGGAACCCGGTAGCTCCCCGGATTTGTTCCTGATCGCCATCACTCACCTGTACGAGCAGGATCGCCTGGTGAACTTCTGGCACATGGACCAGGTGATGCGCGTCGCCTTCGCGCCAGCGGCAGAGCGCCTGCGAGTCGCGCTGAACGCCTAGCGATTGCCAGGATCCGAGCTTCAGCGCGAATCGGCTCGCCGGTGTCGAGTCGCGCTGTTCAAAGCGGCGGCATAGCGCTGTAGGATGCGCTCATGACCGGTCAACTCAATCCACTCTTCTCCGAGATCCCGATCAGCAGTCACGAGGCGCTCGCCATCGCGGGTGCACTGCGCGACATCGCCGAGAGCGACGGCATGCACGAAGAAGAGCTGGCGATGATCACGGAGCTGGTCCAAGGAATGGACGAAGACCAGGGGATCGAAGAGCCCTCTCAGGTGCCCAGCATCACGCCAGCCGAGCTCGCCGTCGCGCTGGGTGAGGATCCACAGCTCAAGACGTTGGCCATGCAGTGCGGGGTGATGCTCGCCATGGCAGACGGCAAGATCAGCGAGCAGGAGGCCGAGCGCCTCGAAGCTTACCGCACGGCACTGGGTTTCTCCGCGGAAGACTACGCGACGCTCGAGAAGGGTATCGTCGCTTGGTTCAAGGCGGGCGACCTCGCTCCGATGTTCTGAGCATGGGCAGCGCCCCGTGAGTCCAGGAGCAAAGCGGCTCGCCGTCTACGCGCGCTCCTGGTCAGCCTCCACCACCTGGAGCGTGCGTTCGATGACCCGCTCACGAAACCAGCGCTGCCCGGGATCGGTGTCGAAGCGTTCGTGCCAGAGCGCAGCCACCGAGATCCGTGGCAGCGCGATGGGCGGAGGCACCACCACCAACCCGAGCGGCTCGAGGAACTCGGATACCAGCCCTGCATCGACTTGTTCCGCGATTCACAGATTCGCCTCACCAGGAAAAGTGAGAGTTTCTCAGCCGCGGCACGCGAGAGCTGCGAACACCTCTGGCACGCACGGCATGGTTGCCGATAAGGTGACGCGGTCGCTATGTCGAATCAGTGGGATGACGAGCCGACCGTCGTGTGGTCGCCGCCGGAGTGGGTAGTTGAGGAAGAGGACTTGCCCAAAGCTGGAGCGGCGACGCGTATCCAGTTTGCAGAGCCGGAGCCCTCACCACCGCCTCCCGGGCCGATGGAGCGCCCCGACATCGAGCTAGATACCCGTACGGTAAATGGGCCGACGGCGCTCGCGAGTATCCGCCGGGTGTATGAGATCTGGACCAAGAATCGGGTCTACATCCTCGACTCCAGCATGCGTTGCATCGAGGTCATCGATCTGGCCACCGGGGTTACGAAGAAGGAGCACCCGTTCATCGGCGCCCGTTGCGCCGGCGGCCGCAACCACGACAAGAGCGAGCTCTCATTCCCGCTGCCCGCGCCAGGGTCCGAGGCGGTGTTTCAGAAGGTGGAGGGCACCAACCGCGTGAAGCTGAGCGTCACCTCCAAGGTCGTGCGGGTGATGCTTCACGCCAGCCGGGTGCGCATCGAGCAGCACCAGGCGGACCGCGTCTGGGGCAAGATCAGCACCTGGGGTTAGCGCTGCGGCGCCAGCTCGCAGCTACGAAGCGAAGCCTCACACGAACGGCGCGTCGTACTGAGGGATGGCGACGCTGTCCGCGGCGAGCTTCTCCCACTCGTTGACGATGGGGTGCTCCCACATCGTCGCGCAATAGTCTGCGGCGTCTCCGGTGAGCTCCACGCCGTACGTGCGAAAGCGTGATACCACGGGGAAGTACATGCAGTCGGCGATCGTGAAGTGACCGAAGAGGTACGGCCCGCCGAGGCTCTGCAAGGACGCGCTCCACACTTCGCTGACGCGGGCCACTTCCTTTTGGGCCTCCGCGCTGGGGCGGAAGCTGTGGGTGCGAGCGCGACCGTTCATGCCGAGCTCGCCGCGCAAATACGGAAAGCCGCCGAGCATCTCGCTGCTGATGGCGCGGGCCCGGGCGCGCTGCGCGCGGTCCTCCGGCCACAGCTTGGCGTCGGGCGCCAGCTCGTTGACGTACTCACAGATCGCGAGGCTCTCGTGCACGCTCAGCGAGTCGTCGATCAGGACCGGCACCTTCCCGGCGCCCGAGAACTGGAGCACCTTGCTGTGCCACTCGGGATCCACGAACAGATCGATGGTGTGGGTCTTGAAGGGCAGCCCGCTGTACTTCAGAGCGAGCCAGGGCCTCACGGACCAGGAGCTGTAGTTCAGGGGCCCAACGACCAATCGGAGTGACATGCCCGGGAGCGTACCAAGGCAGCCCCGCCACACAACTCAAGGTGTCGGCGACCGCGTTTGCGCTGCTCGGGGCTTGGGCCGGGCTCCAGCCCGAGTCAGCCTCCAGCGGCGCCCGCTGGGGGTGTTGCAATCAAACAGGGCACCCGCAGCGGCCCATAGCTTTCACCGACCTGACTGTGAATCGGTAGTCGTCGGGCAGGTCCAGCTGCCTCACGAGCGCCTGCGGCTTCGCCTGCAAGTGGACGCGCAGCCCGCTGACCAGCCCGTCCCACCAGATCATCCAGGGCAAGACGGCAGTACGTAGGTGAAGAGTAAGCGGGAGAAACGAACGGCTTCACGAACGGAGCCACCAGCAGGAAGCGAGGAAGATGAAGGGCGACGTGAGCACGTGGAGCACCGAGCGCGACGTCATCTCCAGCACCGCGATGGGGGCGCGCGCCGCGACCGTCGAGGCGAGGATTCGCTTCACAATTACCAGGGGGAAATGGTTGGGGCCGTTGATGATGGTGCGCGCGCCCTCCAGTCTCGGCGGCACTTCGAGCGCGCTCACGGGCTCAGCCTCGAAGCGCAGGCGCTCGCTCTTCGAGGCCGCTCGCTCCAGGGCCTCCGCGTTTGGATGCAGGTCCGTACACGTCACGCTGACGTCGGGCAGTGTCTCGAGCAACAAGGTCAGATCGAAGAAACTCGAGCAGCTGAAAGCGTGGCACCTCACCCCTGTCGCGAGCTTACACCAACCGCGGGGAGCGTCTTCGAGCGTTTTCTTTTCGTCATGGATACTCCGGCCTCGCCACGCGTGGCGCGTTTGACTAGCCTCTCTCGGGTGTCCCCTCGCGTGCTTGCGATATGGGCGCAGGGGAGTCTCCGCTCCCTCGCGCAGCTTCCGACCGATGAACGTCGGGCGGCCACCAGTCGCATCTCACCCGAGACCCTCCTCGTGGTTCGAGACACCTTCCGCCTCGCCTGGATCGACGTCTGGAACGTACGGGAGGATCGTTGCCCGGGAGACGGTGCCGGCTGCGCGGACATCCTGGGCGAAGAGGGAGGCCAGCGCCCCGCCCGTTCCCCGTTCGATGATGCCGAGCTTGGCCCCGTTGGCATCGAGGTGCGAGGCGATGACCGTGGCAAGGGTGTCGTCGT
>JAUILJ010000782.1 GCA_030433055.1 Polyangia bacterium | reverse complement strand
ACATGCAAGTCCAAGGGCTTCAAGCCCATCTACACCCAGGCTGGATGCGACCACGCGGCCACGATCCTGTTCGCGGACAAGCCTTCCACGGACGGAAGCTTGGGCACTCCCGCCGCCGTTGATTCCTCCGGGAATCTGATTGACCAGACCCCTCTCGGATGCACGGTGGGCACCCGCGCACCGGCGACAGACGGTGACCCCTCGGAGTTCATCACCTACTTTCCCTCCCCCACTTCCGATCCGACACAGCTCAATGCTCAGACGTGCACTCACGACCGCCCCTGCGTTTGCAACGACATCGGCCAGCCTCCAGAGGCGCCCAAGACCTCGGCGTGCGTTGACGGCGTGTTTCAGCCCGACCCGAACAAGTACTACACGATCAGGAGCCCGAATGGGCGGCACATCCGGAGCGTAGGCACCGGCGATGCATTCATGAGATTCTCTACCACGCGTGTCGTCTACTCGCCGATTCCCGGTGATGCGCACCAGCCGTATACCAGGGACTTCGACGCCGATGACGCCGCGGTTCACGCTCTGGAAGAGATCAACACGCCAAGCGACATCAGACTTCATTGGAGATTCCAGGGAACCGAAGGGCGCTTCAAGACGATAAGCCGTGCCAACGGAGGGGCGATAGCAGCGTCGACGCGGTTGATGTTTGTGAAACCCGTGAGCGAAGCACCCAAGTTCAGATTCACCTGCAGGGGTTCGCAAGTCGTCATGAAACAAGGCGGATTGTCTCCGATCGATTCAGGTGGATTGATGGAAGACGCGAATCGCACGCGGCAGATGAGTCTTCCCAACCTACTTCCAAGCCCCCAGTCGCCTGGGGGTACGTTGCGCAAGACCCGCTGTATGCCCAAGAAGAGAAACTGCGGGGATGAGTTCGGGCCGGGCTTCACGCAGAGTTACAGTCACTGGTGCGGAATCGGGAAAGAGGAACTCTTCTGCAGTAAGTCCTTGGAAGTGCCCGTGAGCATGCACGTCCCACAAACCTGGTACGTCGAGGAGGTTCATGACTTCAAACGTGCCGCCAGTTTCGATGTGGATCCCGTGACCGTCGCTCCGCTGACCTCCACGTCGGACGCGGGCGACGCGCTGGCCACGTTCGGGCTGAGCACAACAAGAACCCTTGGGGGCGCGAGCGCTGCGGTGCTGACGGCTGTGAAGGCTTCGGAGAAGCTGGCAAAGAGTGGTCCGATGGTCGGCGGGGTCGTTTCGCTCGGACTCGGGTTTCTTCCGGGAGGCGAATTCGACTTCGACAAGCCCGATCCAGTGGCCGAGTTGGCGAAGACCATCACCACGGCGCTCACCAAACTGGCGAGCGACGTGGAAGACCAAACCAAGTTGCTGGTCAAGTACGCCTTGGCGGAGCAAAACGCCGACGACCTTGCCCGGGTTCTGAAGTCACACCGTGAAGACTTCTACCGCATCTACGGCCAGGAGCAGAGACCGCTGCTCTTATCCAGCGAATCCGCGAGTCCCTCCAAGATGGCCGACAAGATGGATACTCAGTCGACCAACTATGACGGCGATCTGGATATTTTCTTCCCCGATATTTGCGCTCAGGGCAGCGCCAGTTGCCAACCGACCACGAAGGATCTGGCAACCGCGCACTTTGCACTGAACATGGCCAAGCTGGCGATGCCGGAGGCGATGATCATGCGTTCCGAGGGCGCGTTGATGACAGCACTCGGTGACGAGACCGTATCGTGCAACGACGCGGTGAGGCTCTTTACGGTTGAGTTTCACGCCGAGAAGTACGCTAGCCAACTGCAGAACGCGGTCGACGCGCTGGTACGGTACGGGCGGGCTGAGTCTGCCAACAGGCTGAGTACGAGCGCCGATGAGTTCGAGTTCGATGCGAGGAACTTCTCCTACGACATCAAGCCTCAGCTGGCCTTCCTCAACAACATCGTGGCGGATACGAAGAGCAAGTGCCGCAAGCTCCGCAGCCCGGAGAGTACATTCCGGCAACACTTCATCGACAACACGCCGATGCCCACCGAGTGTCATGGAGACGTAGCCAGCGGCGACAGCGACGGCTCAGGCACCTGTGCAGACGTGGTGGAAGCGATGGCCTCCCCTTGGACCACGGTGGCGACACCAGGCTCCAACACCGGAGCGACCGATCCCATCCTTCAGGACATAGACGGCGACGGCGACCTCGACATCATCACGCACCACCACAACGAGCGACGCATCACCTGGTGGACCAACGCTGATGGTGTGCTGGGTGAGGGCTCCGTGTTGTCCACGGGAATCAAGCCGATCGGTCTCGACCTCGCCGACTTCGACGGCGACGGCGACTTGGATCTCGCCATCGGCGGCGTCAATACGTCGGGTGGACTTAGTTTCCTCACGGCAAATAACGCCGGCACGGCTTTCGAGGGCCTGCACTTCTTCGACAGCGCACCCAAGTCAGGAAACGTGCTCGCCATGCGCGTCGACAGCGACGCCCGCCCGGATCTAGTCGCCTACGACCGCAACAATCAGCAGCTCGTGCTGCAGCTCAACACCAGCGACGCTTCCGGGGTCGAGTTCGCCCCCGCCACCATCATCGACAACGTCCCATCAAACGCCTTCGCTGGGCCGGGCCTGGCGTCGATTGACGTCGACGCCGATGGCGACCTCGACCTAATCGTCGCGGCGGAAACACTCACGCTCTACGAGAACGACGGAGGCAGCTTTATCGGACCCGTGACTATCGGCAGCACCAATATCGGCTCCACCATTTACGCAGCGGATGTGGACGCTGACGGTGACGAAGACATCGTCGGCGGCTTCAACGGACGTGCCGTGTACTACGAGAACCGCGGCCACGGCGATTTCGACGAGCAGGAGGACATCGCCAGCGATATCTCAGCGGCTGCCTTCGCGGTGGGTGATCTCGACGGTGACGGAGACGCCGACATCCTGCTTCGCGACGCCGACACCGGCGAGCTCATCTGGGTGCAGAACGGCGACCGTGGCTTCATCGTCCGCAACGCCATAGGCGTCGCGCAGGGCTCGTTCGCTGTCGGTGACGTAGACGGAGACGGCGACGCCGACGTGGTCGCCACCGACCCTGCAACCAACGGCCTCGTCACCTTCTTCAACCCGACGCGCTGATCCTTCGAGCAAACTACAACCAAACCAGACGCGCGGGGTGAGCTGATGCTTGCCCCGCGCGTGTTCGTGGTCGACCAATGCGCTCCACGCGTCCGCGATGATGGGCCGTTTGCTCAGTGTAGCCTGGCGATGAACCCGACATCGGGGGTCGAGCCAATCTTCAGCGGAGAGACGTAGCCGGTAACGACGACCGAACCTCCGGGCGCGAGCGCGAGCGCGAGCACCTTGTCGGAAGCGGCGCCTCCGAAGTGGCTTGGGCCATCCACTTGCCCCGAGGCGTCGAAGCGCGCGAGGAATCCGTCAAACGCGGCGTGCCCGTCCCGCACCTTCAGGGACTGCCCCACTGCTATCACTTGCCCTGCGGAGTCTACCTGGAGCCTGAGACTCATGACGAACTCCAACGAACCGAAGTCGTATTGCCACTTGACCTCGCCCTGGGCGCCGTACCGCACCAGGTTGCAAGCGGGGTCTTCGCCCAGGTCCGCCGTCGAACCGCCGCAGGTCGCCAAGTACAGGCCGCCTGCTCCGTCTGAGGCCAGCGCGCTGGGGGAGTCCTCCAGTTGGCTGGCGAACTGGCTCGTCCACACGTTGCCCCCCGCTGAGGTCAACTTGACTACGTATGCGTCATTGAGCCCGTTCGGGTCGTCGAACGGGTTGTCGGTGGTTCCCGCGACGAACACGCTCCCATCCGGAGCCACGAAGATCTGCTTTGGCGCCGAATCCAACTCGTACTCCCAGACCACGCTGTCCGAGGTGTCGAATTTGCGAACCCAGTACGCCTGGCCCGATGAGGTCTCGCCACTCGCGACGTAGACGTTTCCTTCGGGATCCACAGTAAGCGCCGCCACGTACGCCATCGCAGTACCGAACTGGCGAACCGAGAGCACGCGACCGTCAGGATCCAGCCTGGACACGAAGGGGTCCGAGTAGCCTGTCTTCGGCGCGCCGAGGTCCTCCGACGTATGACCGTAGGCGACGACGGAACCGTCCCCCTGGATCCGAAGCCCATCCACCCCGGTGTTTCCGTGGTCGTTCTCGAAGGTGGCGGTCCAGATCGTGCTCCCATCCAATGCGCGCTTCTGGATCACCGTCTGCTCCTGATACCGCCCTGCGATGACGACGCCGCCGCCATC
>JAUILJ010000781.1 GCA_030433055.1 Polyangia bacterium | reverse complement strand
TGGCGCAGCGCGCCTGATCGAGTCGTTTGGCTCTGCGGAGCTCAAGCAAGAGTACATGCGGCGCATGTACGAGGGCGAGTGGACCGGGACGATGGCGCTCACGGAGCCTCAAGCAGGCAGCAGCCTGAGCGACGTACAAACCCGCGCGGAACCAACCGATGCGGGGCACTACCTGCTAAGGGGCTCCAAGATTTTCATCTCCGGGGGCGACCACGACCTCACGCCGAACATCGTCCACTTGTGCCTCGCCCGGGTCGTGGGCGCTCCGGCGGGCATCAAAGGTGTGAGCCTGTTCGTGGTACCGAAGCGGCGCCTCGAGGACGGCGAGCTGGTGGACAACGACGCCGTCGCCGCTGGCGTGTTCCACAAGATCGGCTGGAAGGGGCTGCCCAGCATCGCCCTCAACCTGGGTGAGAACGACGCCTGTCGCGGCTACCTGGTTGGGGAAGAGAACCAGGGCATCCGCTACATGTTCCAAATGATGAACGAGGCGCGGCTGATGGTGGGCATGAACGGCGCAGCCACCGCGTCTGCAGCCTACCTCGAGTCCCTCGAGTACGCTCAGAACCGCCCCCAGGGGCGCGCTCAAGGCGCCAAGGATCCGACCTCTGCCCAGGTGCCCATCATCGAACACGCCGACGTGCGCCGCATGCTGCTCAGACAGAAGGCCATCGTGGAAGGCTCGCTGAGCCTGCTGGCCACGGCGAGCTTGTATGCCGACCTCGAGCACGGCGCCGCCAGCGAAGAGGAACGGCACGAAGCGGGCCTGCTGCTCGACTTGCTGACGCCCGTCGCCAAGACTTTCCCCGCAGAAAAAGGCTTCGAGTCCAACGCTCTCGCCGTGCAGATCCACGGCGGCTACGGCTACACCAGCGAGTACCTGCCTGAGGCCTGGCTGCGCGATCAGAAGCTCAACTCACTCCACGAGGGCACCACGGGGATCCAGAGCCTCGACCTGCTGGGTCGCAAGGTGGTCGCAGGCGGAGGCAAGGCGGTGCAGCTCCTGCAGCGGGAGATCGCCAAGAGCGTCGAGCGCGCGCAGGCCGCTGGTGTTCCCGATGAGTGGATCGCCAAGCTCCAGGGATCGGCCCAGGCGATGTTGGCGGTGACCCATCACCTCGCGGGGCTCGGCCTCCAGGGCGACGTCGACGGCATGCTGCTGCACAGCGCCGACTACCTGGATCTGTTCTCGACGCTGGTGATCGGCTGGCAGTGGTTGGCTCAGGCGGCGGCCGCGCAGGAAGGTCTGAGCCGAGTCGAGGCGACCAGCGACGACGCGTCGATAGCCTTCTACCGCGGCAAGCTCGCTGCAGCGCAGTACTGGATCCAGAGCGAGCTACCGCGCATCGGGTACCTCTCGGCGCTGTGCAAGAGCGGAGAAGACAGCTACCGCAACGCGCACGCGAGCTGGTTCTAGCGCCAGCGTGTTTGCGGGGCGCGGCCACCGCACGTCGTGGGCGAACGGGAGCGGGCGCTTCAGGCTTGCCCAGCTCGCGGTCGAGCCGTAGGGTGCCCGCCCCGATGCACTCAGCTCGTCCCGGTGACCTCGTCAGGCGTCGCTCCGTACCGCCGCCCGCGGATGGCGAGGCCGCGCGCGTGCGTGTGGTGCCTGGTGGCCTGTGGCTGTGTGCCGGAGAGCACCCAACGCTGCCGCGCCCGGAGGATGGCGTGCTGCGCCTGGTCGCGGGCGCCGTGCACTACTGGCGCCTCGAGCCCGAAGCGTGGCGCCCAGCCCTCGAGCAAACTCGCACCCTGGGTTGCAATTTGGTGGACGTCTACGTGCCGTGGAACGTGCACGAGACATCGCCGGGAGAGGTGGATTTCGGTCGCTTCGACCCGCGCCTCGACCTCGAGCGGTTCTTGAAGATCGCCGCCGAGTGCGGGCTCTTCGCCATCGTACGACCGGGGCCTCACATCAACGCCGAGCTCACGTTCTTCGGCTTGCCCGAGCGCGTGGTCTGGGATGCCGACTGTCAGGCGCGGTCACCGAACGGCAAGCCCGTGATCTTGCCGATGCTACCGCGGAGCTTTCCCGTACCTAGCTACGCCAGCAATCCTTTCTTCGCGGAAACGCGTCAGTGGTTCGAGGCCGCGCTGCCGGCGCTTGCGCCGCTGTGCTGGCCGAGCGGGCCCATCGTGATGCTCCAGGTGGACAACGAGGGGGCCTGCTACTTCCGCGACGGTGTGTACGACCAAGACTACCACCCAGACGCAGTCGCGCAGTACCGCCAGTTCTTGATCGGCAAGTACCACGAGGTAGGCAAGCTCAGAGAGGCCCACGGCGACAGCGAGGCGAGCTTCCCCAGAGTGGAGCCGCCGAAGCAGCTCACGGCGAAACACGCCGACGAGCTCGTGCCCCACCTCGACTGGGCAGAGTACCAGGAGCACTTGTTGACGGCCTCGCTCAGGCGCATGACCGACGCCATGCGGGACTGCGGCCTCACCGGACTACCGGTGTTCCACAACCTGCCGCCGGCGGACCTTGCCACGCCGCTGGACCCCGCCCTGCTGTGTGAAGAGCTGGAGATGATCGGCGCGGACTATTACCACACGGCAAGCCCCGAGCAGCTGCGTGGCATCGCCTATCGCACCACGGAGCTTGCAGCGCGCGCGGAGGCACTGGGCTTCCCTTGCTACGCCGCGGAGCTGGGCGCTGGGTTTCCGCCGTTCATGGCGCCTCTGCGGCAGCGAGACAACGCGTTCTCCGCGCTCGCCGCGCTGGCGTACGGGCTGCGTTCCTTCAACCTGTACATGGCGGTGGATCGGGACCGCTGGGTCGGCGCACCGATCACACCGAAGGGCGAGGCGCGCCCAGAGGCGACCTTCTGGCGCAAGCTGATCGAGGCCCTCGAGCGCCTCGAGTTTTGGGAGCTCGAGCGGCGAGTGGACGTGAGCCTGGTCGTGCCTCGCAGCTTTCGGCGCCTCGCGCGGGTGCTGCATGCCTTCGGTCCCGTCAGCCAAGCTGCGTTCGACGTGATGGGGCGCGGCCTCACCCAGTGCGTGGCCGAGGCGGGCGTCGATCGCGCCGGCAGCGCGATCGTCGCGACTCAAGATCTCCTGGACCAGCTCTGGGATCACTTCGATGCCCTGGGCGTTTCCGCGGGGTTCATTGGAGGGGACCTGATCGAGCAGGCCCTGGAGCGCTCGAAGTGGGTGATCGTCGCGAGCCCTGGAGGCCTGGACAACGACCTCGCAGCGCGCGCGCTCGAGGCATACGAAGCAGGCAAGGCGATCAGTGTTGGTCCCTTCTTGCCCACTCGGGATGCGAGCATGCGCGCCGCAGCTCACCGCATACCAGACGCAGAGCACTCGGGCTCGCCGCCCTGGCAGCTGAACCTTGGCAGCTCGCTGCAGGGCAGCGTGGCTCGCTGGGTGGAGGCCCTGGGCATTGCGCGGGCTGGTGTCGATGCACCGCTGCGCATGACCGTGCATCACACGAGAGCCGGCGCCCCCAAGGTCGCGTTCGTGATCAATCCCGAGGTCGAGGCGCACAACGCACGCTGCCGTATCCCAGGTGTTCTGCGTGCGACGGATTGCCTCACGTCCGAGACATTCGAGGCCAAATCAGGAGAGTTCAGCCTCAACCTGCCTGGGCGCAGTGTGGCCATGCTGGAGCTTCACGCGAAAGCGTAGTAAGCGCCGCCGCCATGTTGGTCGAAGTCAATCCGCATCACCCGGAACCGCGCAAGATTCGGCGCGCAGTAGATGCGCTCGAGTCGGGGAAGGTCATCGGTTATCCAACGGACACCGTGTACGGGCTGGGCTGCGATCTCTTCAACAAGAAGGCCATCGACCGTCTTCATCAGATCAAGCAGATGCCGAAGGACAAGCGCTTGGCCTTCGTATGCCCCGACCTGAGCGAGGCAGCGAAGTACGTCGTGCTCGACGACTACGCCTATCGCATCCTCAAGAAGTACCTACCCGGGCCTTACTGCTTTATCCTCGAGGCAACGCGAGAGGTTCCAAAGATCGTGCAGACCAACCGCAAGACGGTGGGTGTGCGCATCCCCAACAATGAGGTCGCGCTGGCGCTGACTCGTGAGCTGGGGCGGCCCATCATCTCGACCACCGCAGCGCGCGACGGAGAGGACCCTTCTCCAGATCCTCGGGATGTAGACCTCGCGTTTCCTCAAGCCGAGCTGGTGCTCGACGGAGGCCCTGGGGGCCTGGACCCAACGACGGTGATCGATCTCACGGGGCCAGAGCCGGTGGTAGTGCGAGAAGGAGCTGGAGACGTCAGCCCCTTCGT
>JAUILJ010000780.1 GCA_030433055.1 Polyangia bacterium | reverse complement strand
CACCTACAAGTTCCACAGCACCGCTGACCTCGTGCAGTACATGCGTGGTGAGGACGCGGACTCGGAGCGGGAAGAGTACGGCCGCTACGGCAACCCAACGGTACATGAGCTCGAGCAGCGCATGAGCGCGCTCGAGGGCGCCGCGGACTGCGTCGCCTTCAGCAGCGGCATGGCAGCCGTGACCACGATGCTGCTCAGCCTCACCAAGGCGGGGGACCACGTGGTGCTGTTTCGAGACTGCTATCGCCGCACTCGACAGTTCGTCACGCAGATGCTGTCGCGCTTCGGCGTCGAGCACACACTCGTGGAGCCCGGCGACCTCGAAGGCCTCGACCGGGCGATCACGAAGCGGACGCGAGTGGTGGTCAGCGAATCACCCACGAACCCTTATAATTTCTGCGTGGATTTTGGCGAGATGGTCGCCATCTGCAAGAAGCACGGCCGCGTGCGCACGGTGGTCGACGCCACGTTCGCCACCCCTTACAATTGCCGCCCCGCGGAGTTCGGTGTCGACCTGGTGCTCCATAGCGCGACCAAGTACCTCGGTGGACACAACGACGTGATGGGGGGCGTGGTCTCAGGGCCTGGCCACTTGATCTCGCTGTTGCGCGAGACCCGCGGCGTACTTGGGGGGATCCTAGACCCGCACGCAGCGTTCCTGATCTTACGAGGGCTGCGCACGCTAGGGATCCGCATGCAGCGCCAGAACCAGACCGCGCTCGCAGTTGCCGTGGCGCTCGAGGAGCACCCGAAGATCGAGCGCGTCTACTACACGGGGCTCGAGAGCCACCCCTCCCACGCCATCGCGAAGCGCCAGATGCGCGGCGGCGGAGGCATCGTGAGCTTCGTCGTCAAAGGCGGGCAAGACGCCGCGAGCCGTCTGATCGACGGCTGCCAGCTCGCGACCATCGCGTCGTCGCTGGGTGGCGTGGAGACGCTGATCGAGCAGCCGCGGTACATGAGCTTCTTCGAGCTGGACGCGGCCGGCCTTCAGCAAGTCGGCATTGACCCAGCGCTGGTGCGGCTAGCGGTGGGCGTGGAGGAGACCGACGACGTCGTCAGCGATCTGCTCCAGGCACTGGACCAGGTCTGACCAGCGTCGCGACCTCGAACGGGGAGTGCTAGGGCACGCTTCCCTTCGGCAATACGGAAGGCACAGGTTCTACCCAGATCAGCGGCCCATTGGCTAGCTCGCCCACCTGCTCGTCCGGCCGCACTGGCACCAGCGCACGACCATCGTCGCTGAGGGACAGCACCAGCGCCTGCTCGCCCAGCACACGGCCTGCCTTCAGGTCGACCCACTGAGGCGACACCCAGGAGTAGCGCCCCCGGTGCAGCTCGTCTGCGACTTCGTCCACGGTCACGCCGAGGTCCGTCCAGGCGTTCGCCGGCTGCGTGCTCTGGGCCGCTTCCGCATCGAACAGCCACAGCGCGTTGCGCCTTCGCACCAGCGCGTGGGCTTCGAAGGTGTGCAACACGATGTCGCCCACTTTCAGCGGCAGCACTTCCGCGTTCTGCAAGTCGAGCACGCGAGTTTCACTACCCGGGTAGAAGTGCAGGAGCCGCGGCCCGCGGGGCTCCCCCGCCCAGGTGTCACTGCGGATCGGTGCAAGATCGAAGCCGAGCGGCTTGCGCTGCACCTGACCGCTGCCCAGGAGCCTGATGAGCTCCACCGCGTGGCGGTAGTTGTGCGTCTTCTTGATCTCTTCCGGGCTCGGCTCGCACGCGACCACCAGCGTGTTCCGCGCGGCATCAGAGTAGAGCACGCGAGGGTCGCAACCTTCGAGCTTCAACGCTTCCGTGTGTGGGCGCCCGTAGCGGTAGCTTCGGGTGAGGAGCTTCGAGCTGGCCCGACGAAAGACCAACTGAGCCCCGAGCGGTGTTACCAGGCCATCTCGACGCTCGAACTTCGCGACCTTCTCTCGGGGCATGTGCCCGAGATACAGGGTCCGCGTGTATACCTTGTCGCCTCGCCCCGGATACACGCTGTACGTCGTGCGCGGTGCCACGCAGCGCTTACTCCCCCCCGACCCCTGCTCCGGAAGTGGCCAATCCAGGCGACCGTTGCCGTTGCTGTCGTCGATCAACACCTGCAGGATCAACCACGTGCCCGTCGGATCGAGGCGCAGGCGATAGACGCTGCCGCGCCCTGGATCGAAGACTTGCTCCTTGCCGGTCTCCAGATCACGCAACACGACGTGCTCCTCGCGCTGACCGGGCAACATTCCAGTGCGGTGCTCTCCAAGCCGCAGGTAGGCAAGTTTCCCCGCGGTATCAAATGAGAACGCGCGATGCGGCAAGTCGCGGCTGACGTCATCCCGAGCGTCCGCGCCGAGCGCGCTCAGATCCGTGGCGTCTCCAGTGTAGTCGTCGAATAGCTCGAGCTTGCCCGCCCGCTGGAACAAGAGCCAGCGGCCCGTCGGATCAGCATCCAGGAACTCGTCGAGCTCCACTCCCGCTCCAGCGCCGCGCACCAGGTAGCTCCGCACCGCGTCACCGAGTAGCTCTCCCCGAGGACCGATCCGAAACGCGACCTGACCGTCGCCGTCGGAGTCCTCACGCGCCTGACACAACGCCACCCATCGACGATTGTCGCTCGCGCGCTGCAACAAGAGCGGGCCGGGAGCGCCGATGCTGCCTTCGGGCAACGGCTGCGGCTGCGGCGGCTTCGGAGGTAAGTCTGGGGGCACACTCGGCGCAGGAGGCGCCGGAACTACGGAGGGCGGCGGCAAGGGCGCTGGCCCGGGCGACACGTGCGCGCCGCTGCACCCCAGCAGGCTCAGCGCGATGAGCCCCGTGGGTCTTCGCAAGGCGCCGCTCACTCCCATCGCTGTCCTGCTATCATCTGCGCCATGCTTCGTCGAACCTTGCGTCTTGGCCTCGCTCTGTCGGTCCCGTGCGTGTTGCTCTCGAGCGGCGCCGGCTGCGGCAGTAAGGACTCGGTCGCGCTCAGCGCCTACATCTCCGACGCGGATCTCAGCCTCGAACAAGGCACCCTGGGCAGCCGCTTGGCGGGTTCGTTCGTGCTCAACCTCGAGCTCGGGCCGGAAGCCTCTGGCAGCACCGAAGTCAGCCTGGAGGACTTTGCGCTGTCCCCAGCCGGCGGCGTCGGCGATCTGGTGCCGGGCTTCGCTCCGGAGACCAGCGAGACCTTTCCCCTCACCATCGCCGCTGGAGAGAAGCGCAAGATCACCATGACCGTGCCCGACAGCGACACTGTGAGCGACTCCCAGGTGACCTCGCTGTGCGACGGCCAGGTGGAAATCCGCGCCTCGCTGCGAGACAGCCTCAGCGACGACTCCGTGACCTCGCTGCGCAGCAACGCGCTCGACGTCTCCGGCTGCCCGTAGCCCGCGACGACGCACTGCGCTGGATGGCGCGCTGACGCTTCACGGCTTTTTAGCCGGTGCACATCGCGCTATGTAGCCGTCGTGGACCAGACTCAAAGCGTGGAGTCTCAAGACTCTCAATCCAGCAAACAGCCCGTCGCCCAATCAGGCAACGGTCATGTGTCGCCCTACAAGCCCACGCACCATGTGCGCTTGGTGACGGCAGCTTCGCTCTTCGATGGTCACGACGCGGCGATCAACATCATGCGCCGTATCCTCCAGGCCTCGGGAGCGGAGGTGATTCACCTCGGACACAACCGCTCGGTCGCGGAGATCGTGGACTGTGCCATCCAGGAAGACGCGCAGGGGATCTGCCTGACCAGCTACCAGGGTGGCCACGTCGAGTACCTCAAGTACATGTACGACCTGCTCAAAGAACGCGGGGCCCACATCAAGATTTTCGGGGGGGGAGGGGGAACCATCCTGCCCAGCGAAATCGAAGAGCTCCACGCCTACGGCGTCGACCGCATCTACTCCCCCGACGACGGTCGCTCCCTCGGCCTCCAGGGCATGATCGACGACGTCATGCGCCACTGCGACTTCCCCGTCGGCAAGCCCGAGGCAGGGCCGAGGCTGCTCGAAGAGGCGAAGAGTGATCGCCCCGCGGTCCTCGCGCGGCTCATTTCTCTGGTCGAGAATTACCCCGAGGAAACGAAGGAGCTGCAAACCGAACTCGAGGCGCGCAGCGCTGCAATCAAGACGCCGGTGCTCGGCATCACGGGCACGGGCGGTGCGGGCAAGTCGAGCTTGGTCGACGAGCTCGTGCGGCGCTTTCTGATCGACCACCAGGACAAGCGGCTTGCGATCATCAGCGTCGACCCTTCCAAGCGCAAGAGCGGCGGCGCCCTGCTGGGTGATCGCATCCGCATGAAC
>JAUILJ010000779.1 GCA_030433055.1 Polyangia bacterium | reverse complement strand
GCAATAGGGACCTACGTCGACCGTTCTCACTCCGGCAGCCGGGCAAAACGTCGCTTCCACGGCGCGATCCAGGTCGAGCTCGTAGTCGATGTCGCAAAACTGGCAGTGCGCCGAGGTGCTCAGCTCGACCAGGCTGTCCAGCCTCTCGGAGCCGGTTCGGCAGCTGGGGCAGACCAGATCCCAGGAGAGCTCGAGCAGCCCAACGTTGACGGCGCACAGGCAGACCTCGAGCAGCTCTCGCCGTTCGGTCCCCCAACGATCTGCGAGCTCGAATGGCCGCAGTCGGTCTATCTCGGGGTCCGGAGCCGATTTCACCAGTTGAATGAGCCGCTCGGCCAGCTCAGCGTGGAGCTCCGACTCATGGTAGCCAACGTCAGGATCTTGCATCTCTCGGCGCAATCGGTCGCAGGCGCTGGCCAGGAGGTCCGGGCCTAGGTTGGGCACGAAGCTGGAGAATTCTGCTTGGTGCCCCGCCTGGAGCTCAGCGTCGATCGCCGCGAACTCTCGCATCACCTTGGCCACGCTCCGCCTCACCTGCAGCGCCATGATGGGGCGCAAGAGGCCTGACTTGGGGACCACGCGCACCGCCAGGGAGAGCCGAGTGCCTCCGCCGTCAATTGGTTCCAAGCGGAAACGGTTCTCGATTTCCCGCGTGAGGCCCTTGCGTACCACCCGGCGGATCTGAAAGTGCTTGTTCTTCTGCCACTCGAAGGGCCGCTCCTCGTACTCGAGGGGGAAGCCCGCCGCGACCGTCTTGATCACGAAGCGGGCGGCGCTCTCGTCGCTGTTCGGCTGCACCTCCAAGCGACCCAGCCCAATGGCGCGGTTCATGCGCTCCGTGTCCGTGATGATGGGCCACAGGCGGTCCGCCGGGGACTTGCACTCGATGCTGCGCTCGACCTCGATGTCACTCATGTCTCGTTGGGGGCCGTGCCTGAGAGTTCGCTGAAGTGAGTCGGCCCGGCCCGTGTCCCCTGCGGGGCGACGATAACCTTGTGCTAGACTGCCCTCAATGTCGGCACCCATCGCGTTGCAAAATTGCTTCCCAGATGGCTCTACGAGTCGGCGAGCGCTGGAGCTGGCGCGCGCGCTTCGCAGCACCGCCGAGCGGCTTTTGGCGGGCGCTGACTACCGCTGGAGCGATCTCGGGCGTTGCAACTGCGGGCACCTTGCGCAGACGCTGACCCAGCTGGACCAACGTCAGATCCGAGAATTTGCCATGCAGCGGCCGGGGATCTGGGCGGAGCAAATCGTCGAGTATTGTCCGACCAGTGGCTTTCCCTTGGACGTGGTGATTGGCAGCATGCTGCAGGTCGGCGCCACGCTGGACGACATCCGGCACCTGGAGCGCTTGTCGTCGCCCAGAGTGTTGAAGCGCATCCCGGTGGCTGAGCGCTTGGAGCTCTCCTATCGCAACCCGCAGCACGTGGCGCGTTACATGGTTGCCTGGGCGGAGTTGCTCGAGGAGCAGCTCGGGCAGGGGGAGGGTTCCTCACCCCAAGAAAACCCTGGGGAAACGCCTGAGGCATCAGACGGCGCTCCGAGCAGGCTAGCCGCCGAGTAGCCTCACTGCCTACACCTCGGGCGGCAGCGTTGCTAGAACTGGATCCAGCCGACCGTCTTGGCTGCGATGAGCGCGGCGCAGGCTTCTTTCTGGCCGATGACGCGCGCGCCATCCACGTCGGGCTGTGTGAGCGCCGAGATGGCCGCCTCGAGGGTAGGGTTGCTCTTGCACAACTCCGGCAGGCGCTGCATCGAGCTTGGCGCGGTGCCCCGCTCCCGGCGGTCCAGCGTGGCCTCGATGCGCGGCCCCGGGCAGATACGAGTGGAAAGGTCAGGAAGCAGCCGCGCGGGTTCACCCTGCCCGAGCAAGATGGCGCCCGCCATGATCGGGCTAGCCAGGTCCAGGTCCAGCTTGAACTCCACGTGACCGGGCGCCGTACCCCGGTAGAACGCCACGTTCCCTTCCGTCCAGCTGCACATGGTCGCGACGCGGTCGCGCCCCTGATCACGGATCGCGCGGAACAGATCGTGGGCGTCCACGAGCTGCAACGAGATAAGCGTATCGCCGAGGCGCCCGCCGAAATTCTTGAGCAGACGCAAGGCTTGCTCGAGGTCCTCTCGGGAGAGGGCGCCGCGCCGCACCAGGTACTCTCCCAATAGCTCTTCCCGTGCGGAACTGGCGACGTGGAGCAAGCGCCCACCGCGCAAGTAGATTTCCTTGCGCTGGGCACGCTCGGCTCCCTTGCGCAGCACGAACAGGCCCCCGGTTTCCCGACGCTGGCGCATGCGCGCCAGGACCGCCAGCATCGGCATCGTGCCCAGCTCGCACACGAAGTCGGGCACCCCCGGCTCGAACATCCGACCCGTGGCTGCGGTGGTCGAAGGCAAGAGGTGGCGCTCGAGCTCGTGGATGTCGCCGATGCGGCGGAAACCCTCACCCATCAACGCCACCTGGTCGTCTGGGCCGAGGTCACCCGTGGCGATCATCTCTACCAACTTCGCGAAGCTCACGTGGGTCATCAGCAAGCCGCTCACCCGGCGTACCTGACTCGGCTCTTCCGCGCCGGTGCGCTGGCTGGGTGGATGCTCGAAGGCGGACTGCAGCTCCGCGCGAGTGGCTGCTTCTCGACTGCTGTAGGGAGACGGCTCGCGCTCCCCCGCGTGGGTCACTCGCGACTCCGAATGAGCGGCCTCATGCTGCGACGGCTCTTCGCCCGTGAAGCTGGGCAAGGACTCCCGCGCGACGGCTCGGGCTGCCTTCATGCGCTGCACCGAGTCGCGCACGCGGTGCTTCAGGCTCTTGGCCAGGCGACTGGAGTCCCGCGCCCAGCTCACCCACTCAGCCAGCATGCGCTGGAGCTCGACCTCCGACGGCTGCTCGAACGGCTGCAACGCTTCGGCCAGGTCCGCGCCGTCACTGAAGCGGTAGGCGGGATCGGGAGTGAGCGCCTTCTCGAGGATCGGCAGCAAGCCGCTCGGCAGCTTCTGGGCGTTGCCGCGCAGCGGCTCGATGTTTCCGTCGCGGATAGCCAGCAGGATCGCGAGCTGACCGGAGCCAGGAAAGATCCGCTCCCCGATCAGCATCTCACCCAGGGTGACTGCGAGGCTGAACAAATCCGCGCGGCGATCCACGGGCTCCCCCGCGACTTGCTCCGGGGCGAGGTAGCCGAGCTTGCCTTTGAGGCCGTAGGAGCTGGTGTTGCCGGGTGCGCTGGTGGGCTTCTCGTCGAAGCGCGCGATCCCGAAGTCCCCAAGCTTCACCTCGCCGTTCACGGAGAGGTAGATGTTGGACGGCGTGACGTCGCGATGCACGATGTTGAGCGGGTGCCCGAGGCTGTCGCACGTGCCGTGCACCGCGGCCAACGCGAGCGCGATACGTCGGGCGATGTAGATGGGCAATCCGGGAGGAAACGGGCGTCCCTCGGTCTGACTGAAGCGCATCAGGCGAAAGGCATCGACGCCGTCCACGTACTCCATGGCGAGGTACGGCTCTTCCTGGACCATGCCGGCGCCGAACACGTGCACTACCGCGGGGTGTTTCACCCGTCGATGCAGGTCGGCTTCGCGCTCGAGGCTCTCGAACTCCTCTTCTCCAAGGGTCGTGGGGAGCAGGCGCTTGATCACCAGTCGCGGAGCTGGCGATGTGCCGGTCTTGGGACGCGCCACGAAGACCTCCGCGCTGCCCCCCACGGCGATGCGCCGCTCGAGCACGAAGGGACCGAACGGAACCTCCCGATACGCGTTCGGGTCCGCCGGATCCAACGTCGCGCGGGTCCCCCGCCCCGGCGTCGGATGTGCGTCGCCCTCTCCCACGCTGGCATTATGGAGCCTTTGACCTCGCTTGGCGACCGAGGCGTGACCGACCCTTGGGTGGGGACTCGCGCTGCCGGTTTTCACATACCACGCGCAGACGCGGCCGTTTTCGGGCGTGTCTCCGTGGGCGTGTGTCCAGGAACGAAGGCGAGCTTGCCGTCCTGCCCTGCTTGACGCGGCTGATGCTGGCCCAGAAGCGTATGTGCAAGTAGCTTCCCCGCGATGCAGCGGAGACCTGCCAATCTAGCCAAACTACTCGGAGTCATTCTGGGTGCGCTGTTCCTCGGTCTGGGCGGAGCCTGTCAGGACAAGCCCAAGGAGCAGCCCACGCCGGAGCCGAAGCAGCCCTCCTTGCGCATCTTTGCCTTGTCCAACCTGGCGGGAGCGCTCGAGCCATGCGGGTGCCAGATGGACATGCTCGGAGGCGTGGATCACCTGGCTGCCGTGGTG
>JAUILJ010000778.1 GCA_030433055.1 Polyangia bacterium | reverse complement strand
TACCGCGCCCTCGAGCTCGGTGCGGGGGACGGAGCGGGTCACCAGACCGATGCGCTCGGCCTCTTCTCCCTGGAGCAAGCGTCCGCTCAACAACAGCTCGCTGGCCCGCGTGCGCCCAACCAGGTGAGGCAACAGCAGGCTACAGCCCATGCCGGGGTGGAGCCCAACCCGCACGAAATTCGCCCCGAGCTTGGCCTCGTTGGCCGCCAGGCGAATGTCGCAGGCCATGGCCAAGCACAGCCCGGCTCCGATCGTCGCGCCATGCAATACGGCGACGGTAGGCACCGGGACATCCAGAACGCTCAGGAAGCGGCGATAGAACGCTTCCATTGCCGTGCGGTTACGCTCTGGGGTCTGTTCGGCGGTCTTGCCCCGCATGTCGAAGTCGCCGCCCGCCGAGAACGCCTTGCCTTCTCCCCGAAGGACCAGTACCCGAGTCCCGGCGTCGCGTTTGACCTCTTGTATCGCCGTAAAGATGGCGTCTGCCATCTCCAGGTTCATCGCGTTGAATTTGTCGGGGCGGGTGAGGGTCAGCTTGGCGACCCGTCCTAGCTCAAGGCTCACGCTCATGGGTCGTTCCTAGCATCGAGGGTTCCCGATGTCCCCGGGAACGGTGCGGCGCTACTCGGGTTGGGTGATCCGAGGCAGCCTGTCGTCTGGCGAGGCGCACACGACGGTCACGCTCTCGGGGTAGTAGAGCCCAGCCGTGACGAGCGCCAGCGCGCCGTGGGCCGCCTCGAGCCTGGTGTGGACTTCTGCCCAGCCATTGGGACATGCTTCGACCAAGTCATAGCTGCCGCTGATGTCTACCAAGCCCCAGAATATCGAGTGATGCCAGGCCTCGTCCACGCGGGGTGACGGTTTTCCGGGCGGCAACCCGGAGAAGGCCGCCTCACGAAAGCAACCGGTGGCGAGGAACGCAGCCAGCACAGAGACCACCAGGGCGGCGCGCGCGCTCATTGCCGACGCTCCGGGCATTTGACGTAGACCTTGCGTGGCGTGTAGATGCCCAGCGTGAGCAGGGACGCGCCGGTCGTCAGCACGTCACCGGCCATCTGCACCCGCACCGGAGGTGCTCCGCACACGTCCCGCATGTCCACCTGGTCACCTAGGTTGATCAGCCCATAGGCCAACTTGTGCTGCCAATAGCCGTGCTCCTCCACCTTCGTGCCCGGTCGGGCCTTGGCCTCCGCAGCGTGATCGACGAACGTGGCGCGGAAGCACCCAGTCAGGGATAGAAGAGCAGAGCAGAGCAACCAGTGCGCGTGCAGCCGACGTCCGAGCACGTGGCGAGCATAACCCAAGTTGCCCCAAGCAGGACGACAACAGCCCCAGCGTGATATGAGGGCTCATGGGCTTGGGGGTGAGGGGAGCCGGGCTGACGGGAGTTGCCCGGGAGGCCATCGGCGCTTGGTTGGACGGTCGGGAGCCGGAGCCCGCGCCCCCTCTCGGCTTGGAGGCGGCGGTCTTCGTCACCCTGCGCGATCAGGCAGGAAACCTGCGAGGATGCATCGGTTCTCTCGCGCCGGTCACGCCCGACGTCGCGGCGGAGACCCAGCGCTCTGCGGTGCTGGCGGCGAGCCGGGATCCGCGCTTTCCACCTCTGACCCGCAGTGAGTTTCTCCAGCTCGAGGTCGAGGTCAGCGTCCTCGGGCAACCCGAGGCCGTCGTCAGTGCTGCGGAGCTCAACCCCAAGGTCTACGGCGTCTTGGTGCGCGGCGCGGGAGGGCGCCGCGGTGTGCTGTTGCCCGAAGTGCCCGGGGTGGAGGACGTAGCAACTCAGGTCCGCGTGGCGCGACAAAAGGCGGGGCTTGGCCCCGATGAGCCGATCGAGGTTCAGCGTTTCGGTGTGGAAAAGTACTTGGGCTAGCGATCATCGATCGCTGCCTCGACTCTTTGCGTGACCTCGCTCGAGGGTGCGTCGCCGGGAGCGCTGAGCTGCTCGGGGCTGGAGGCGGTGCGCGGGTCGCGAGGTTGCCAGGGTAGCGGATCCGGCTGCCACGGCAGTGGGTTCGGGTCACCGCTATTCTGGGCGTCGCCCGGGCTCCACGGCGCAGGGTTCGAGCCGTCTTCGTACTCGTCAACGCCCTCGAGATCGGCAGAGACGTCGCTGTCTTCTGCTTCAGCGAGGTTCGGTGCTTCGGTCATCGCCTCAGAGGCGCGCTGAGCCGGAGCGCTCGTCGCCTCGGGGTCTACGTTCAGCGCACAGCCTGCGAGCTGGGCGGCGCACCACAGGGCACACACGAGCGTGAGCGGGCGTCGGAATGTCAGGGGTAAGTCACGAATCATGATGCGTTGCGTCCTTGAGATGGCTTCTTACCGTTCGGTGCGAAGTGCGAGCACAGTTCGACGAGAGCGTACTGCTTGACGAGCTGGCTCAGGCGGGGGCGCTTCATTCCCAGCAGCTGGGCCGCTCGAGTGATGTTTCCAGATGTTTGGCGCAGGGCGAGCACGATGCACTCCCGCTCCACGTTGCGCTTTACGTCAGGCAGGCTGAAGCCCGCTTCGACGATCTCGCGAAACGCTGCTCGTGGGGCGTCGACCTCGCCAGGATGCTGGGTGTCAGCTGCTTGCAGGGCCGCGAAGCGGCGGCCTTTCTGGCTGAGCTCGGGAGAAGCCGCAAGCAGCTGAACCGTGTCCAGGCGCTTTGGTGAACGCAGCGTCGCTCGGCGTAGCACGATCTCCAGCTCACCCATGTTTCCGGGCCACTCGTAGCCTCGGAGCAGGCGTAGCGCCTGATCGTCGAGCTCCGCGACGGGTTCTCGGCGCTGGCGAGCGATGCGCTGAAGCACTCGTCGCGCGAGCAACCCGATGTCCCCCAGGCGTTGCCGTAGGGCAGGGATTCGGAGCGTCTGCCGACCGAGGCACTCCACCAGATCCGGCGCGCAGGCGTCGAGGTCAGAGCTCGAAGTGCCGATCAGCCACGGACCCGGTTGGCTGGATCTCAAGTGCTTGGTGAGGCGTGCGGCGCAGCTGGAAGGCAGCTGCTCGAGATTCGCGAGGACCAGGGTCCGCTGAGGGGAAGGACCGAGGGACGCAGACTCGAGCCACAGTTGCTCGAGCTCTTCCACGCTGACGGTCGCTGCGTCTCGCAACAAGAACGTCGCCCTGGAGTGGAGTGCCTGGTGCAACAGCCATGAAACGTAGCGGCGCCCACTGCCGGACTCGCCTAGTACGAGCGTCGGAACTCGCGCCGCTTGATCGAGGGACGCCCCGAGGCCGAGTGCTGCGGCGCTGTTGCCCACCAACGCCGTTTCCGTCTCGGGGTAGCGCAGCACCTCGGGCAGCTGCTGCTCCTTGAGGATCGCGGCCAGCTCTGTCAGTGCCAGGTGGTCGCTCCTCAGGAAGAAGCGCGCTGGATCCGTCAGTCGGGCAGCCACCGCGCGCTGGCACTCGAGAGATTTCTCCGCGTGTGAGAGCGCGCGGTCCTGTCGGTTGCAGGCGTACGCGACCCGTGCCGCCGCCTGGTGGGCTTCGCGCATCAGCTCCTCGTCGCCGGAGCTGCGTGCCAGGCCGACGGCTGCATCGGCGTCACCCATCGTCGCGCCGCCCTGGCCCTGGTTGAGCAAGAGGGTGAGGAGTGCGATTTCGGCCCTGGCGTAGTCGGAGACAGCACGTTGCCTGGCCAGCTCGAGCTCGCGAGCTGCTTCCGTGAGGTAACCCTCGGCGAGGGCGACGCGCACGGCCATGCGATTGCACTCGCCCGCCTTGTCGCCGCTCGCGGCGACGTCAGCGTGGCGCTTGGCGTTGGTGACAGCGCGTTTCGCAGCCAGCAAGTTGCCCGCTTCGAGCGCGACGCGGGCTTCCGCGAGGCCCAGCGCGCACAGCTTCGTCACCGGGGGTTCGTCCAGGGCGCGGCGCGCGAAGCGCAGCGTTTGCTCGGCCTCGTGTCGATGGCCCATGCGCAGGCGGAGTTCGACCAAGTTCGTGACATCGTGGGCGAACGCCGTGCGGTGCCCTACCTGCAGGTGGGTGTCCAAGGCCCGCTCCAGGTACTCGATCGAGGGCGCGACCGCGATGTCGCCCATGAGGTGCGGACCGACCCCGGGGATCGCGGTGAACTCCGGGACGCCGTCGAGCGCCAGGTTGACCTTGCCCGAGGAGCCGCGCATGCGATAGCGCGTGATCGACTCGGCGAAGGTCGCGTCCAGGTGCTCCTTCCCGACGAAGCCGAGGAAGGTCCGGTGCGGGTCGCAGCCGGAGACCACGATCTTGGCGTCGATCTCCTCGCCCGACTCGAGCACCACGCCCGTCGCCTCGCCGTCGCG
>JAUILJ010000777.1 GCA_030433055.1 Polyangia bacterium | reverse complement strand
GACCTCGCAGACGTGCCGGGCCTCTGGCGCATCTTGCTCTTCATGGGACTCGGCGGGCTGCTGTTGCTCGTCAGCTACCTCGTGCCCGGGCTCCTTCGCGGGCGCTCGGCGTGTGGCTATCCTGAGCCACGCTGGTCCAGGTGTTCGTGCTCACATCGTAGATGGCTCCGGTCCTCAGCGCGGTCTGGCCGCTGCTACCTCCCCAGATGAAGACCTGGTTGCCATTGATCGCCGTATAAGCTGGGTTCGTGCGAGCGACGAAAGCGCCTGGCGCCGCCGCAATGGTTACCCATCTGGGTGTGCACTGGCCCGAAGTGCAGCTGCGTCCGTTTCCGCACGCAACCCCGCAGCCGCCGCAGTTGTTCGGGTCGGTCTGAGTGTTGACGCAGCTACCGCCGCACAGGACCTGCGGAGAGGTACAGCCATTCACACACTGGCCGCCGCTACAGGTCTGTCCAGAGCCACACTGGGAGTTGTCGCAGCACTCGAAGCAGCCGTTGCCGGAGCAGCAGAGCGTGCCGCTCCCGCAACCCGCGGAGAAGTCACACTGGCCCTGACCATTGCAGACGTTGTCCGTGCATGGGTCACCGTCGCTGCAGTCGCTCGCCCCGCAGCACTCCCGACACTCCGAGCCGCAGTCCTTGGGTGTCGAGGGAGCGCAACCACAGCTCGACCCTGTGCACTGCGCGCCTGGCTTGCATGTCGTCGTGCAGCCACCGCAGTGCCCCGCGTCGTTGGTGGTGTTGATCTCGCAACCGTCTCCAGGCTGACCGTTGCAGTCCGCAAAGCCCGAATCGCACGTCGGAGTACCCGCCTCACAGTGCTGGTTGGCACCGACTGCCTGGTTGCAGCCACCGCAGTGAGCAGAGCTGGTGAGGGTGTCGACACACGACTGGTCGCACAGCGTTCCGCTGCTGCAACTCGCCGCGCAGCTGGTGCCATCGCACACCATCCCGCCGGTGCACTGCGTCGTGCAATTTCCGCAGTGCAACGCATCACTCAGCTCCAGCTCACAACCGGGGCTGCCATCGCAGTCCTGGTAGCCCGCCTGGCAGCCGCAGCTCGTGCCCGCGCACGTCGCGTGCACGCCGCAGTCGTTCGCGCAGCTACCGCACGTTGCAGGGGCGCTGAGATCGGCTTCGCAGCCGTTGTCCATCGTGCTGTCGCAGTCCGCGTAGCCGTCCGCACACGAGCATAGGCCCCCCTGACACACTTGATTTGGTCCGCAGGAGCGACCACAACCGCCGCAGTTGAGCGGATCGGAGTCGCTGGAGATTTCGCAGCCGTTGGTGGGCTCGCCATCGCAGTCGAGCGCCCCCTCGGGGCACATGCACGCGCCCCCCACGCAGGTGCTGTCCTGCGGACAGGCGATATCGCAGTTCCCGCAGTGCATCGGGTCCATGGCTGCGTTCACCTCGCACCCGTTCACGATGTTCTGATCGCAGTCGAGGAAGCCCTGAGCACACGTGCTGGTGCAGCTGCCGCCGGAGCAGGTCGTGCCGGGGCAGCCATTGCCGCACACCCCGCAGTGGCGGGTCGACGACTCACGGTTCACGCACTGGCCATCACAGCAGTCTTCAGCGCCACATTCGGTGCACGCCGCGGCGTCCGTCCCAGCGTCGTTGCCAGAGCCGCTGGAGCCGCTCGTACCGGCCGACCCAGCGCTCCCGCCGACTCCCCCGCTACCGGCGCTGGCGTCGGGGTTGCCCCCGCCGACTCCGCCATTGCCAGCGGGGTCTACCAGCTCGAAGTCGTCGCTGGTGAGTTGAGGACAACCAGCCACGAAGAGCAGGAACGGCAGGCACAGCGTCAGCAGCCGCATCAGCATTATTTTCCGCGCAGCAACCATTAGAAGCGCCCCCAGACTCCGGCCTGGCCCAAACCAACGTAAGGCGACACGTGGCGAACGGCCTTGCTATCGGCCGACGTGGGCGCCGTGGTGAACCAGAGCACTCCCCCCGCTGCGACACCAACGAGACCCACCACGTACCCCACGGTGGACACGGTGCGCAGGTCGCGGAAGGACTGCAGGTCGGTCTCCCCCTGAGAGCCGCGTTCGCACTTCAGATCCGGGCACTCACTCTCCGCGCTGGAGTGCTTGGAGTTCGCCATCAGGCCCGTGATGACCCCCACCGCCAAGCCAGCACCGCCAACCCCGAGCGCAATGAAGGGCAGCGGCGATCGCCCCTCCGGCTCAGGCTGGAGCGCGGGGCCTGCGTCTTCGGAGCTCCCGTCCGGCTTCGGCGGCAGCGCCCTGGGGTCCACTTCGAGCGTCAGCGTGACGGCCTCGTGAGCGCGCTCAGCAATCTTGACGGTCTTCTCGACCGTCTTCGCCCCAGGCGCTTCCGCGCGGATCTTGTACTCTCCAGGATCGACCTTGCGCTCGATCCCCACCAGAGCGGGCTCGAGGCGAGCCCCGTTCAGCGTGACCGTCGCGTCCTTCGTCCCGCTCACGCTGACCTTCAGCCGGGGCACCCGGGGGCTCAGTTCCGCCAGGTCTGCCTTTGCGACCTCGATGGCCTGCTTGAACACCTTCGGTGCATCGTCGGGCAGCGGGTAGCGCAGGGTCTGGATGTACGCCTCTTCCGCCTCGACCAAGCGCCCCAGCTTGACCAGCGCGCGGCCTAGCCGCACGGAAAGCGTCGGCGCTGGATAGAGGCTCTGGGCTCGACGATACAGGTCCACGGCCTTGACGAAATCCCCCGCATCGTAGGCTTGATTGCCCTGAGTACCGAAGTCCCTCGCCGCGTTGCGGCGCTCGTCTTCTGAGGTTTGGGCATGGCCAGGCACGGCGGCCAGCACGCCAGCGAGTAGCAGTGCAGCAGAAACGAATCGCATGAAGAAGCTCAGGGGTGGGGGCACGCCTGTACGCGAGATCGCGGGCGGCGAATACTCAGAAGCCCAGATCGCTGCCGAGCTTGGGCTTGCCCGGCGCAGACGCTGGCGGGGGGTCTGGCGGCTTGGGTTTGGAGTCTGAGGCCTTGGCGGCCTTCTCCTGTTTGGCAGCTGGCCTGGCAGCGCGGGGAGCGCTGCGCGCGGCGCGAGCCTTCCCGCTCTCCTCCACGGGCGCATCACTGGGTGCAGAGGCGCTGGGTGCGGGAGCCGCTGAGGCGCTCGCCGCTTCCGACGGCGGAGCGATGCCTGCTGCCGTCGGCGCCGGATCGAGCTCCGAGCCGACAGGGGAGCTGGGCGGCTGCGTCACGTTGGTCGCGGCCGCGGGCGTCTGGACCGGCGGGCTGGGCCACAGAGCCCAGGCTGTTGCGGCCACAGCTACGAACCCCGCCCCCAGCGCCGGGAGCAGCCAGCGCGTCGCCGGCTTGGGGCTCACACTCAGCGTGTCCGGCCGCAGCGTGGAGTTGAGGGTCGACCCTGGGTCCGGCGGCATGGCTCCGTCGAAGGCCGTGGCGCTGCTCAACCGGGGTCGCGGTGGCCCACTGCCCGTTCGACGGATCGCTCCAGATATCCTCGCGGATACAGGAGGCTCATCGACCAGGGAGACGCGGTTGCCCGAGTCGGGGGCCAACCAGTTGGCGTAGACGCTGTGGCCCAGGATATCTTCGCTCACCTCGTGGGAATCCAACCACTCTGCCAGGGCGATCCCCAGCACCCGCATGCTCGGCCAGCGATCCTCTGGGCGCTTCTGCATGCCACGCTCGAGGACGCTCCAGAGCGCGGCGTCTCCGGCGACGAGCTGGTGGGTTGGGGTCGGTTCATCCTCGATGATGCGACGTAGCAGGGCGTGGTAGTTCCCATCGTCCCCGAACGGTGTCTGCGCCGTCAGCGTCTCGTAGAGGGTCACGCAGAACGACCAGATGTCGGTCGCCTGGTCGAGCTGATGTTCGCCCCGCGCCTGCTCCGGTGACATGTAGGCGGGGCTACCCAGCAGCGTCCCAGCCTGGGTGATGCGATGATTCGCCGTCGCGGTGAGATCCATCGCGACGCCGAAGTCGAGCACCTTCGGGCTCAACTGCCCCGCATTTTCCGCGAGGAATATATTGTCAGGCTTCAGATCGCGATGGATGATGCCTCGGGAGTGGGCGGTGTCCAGCGCGTCCACGATGGGCAGCAGCAGTTGCACCGCGCGAGTAGCTGAAAGTCGGCCGTTCTGGATGATGTAGTCAGCCAGGCTCTGACCAGTGAGCAACTCCATCACCAGGAAGGGGTCGCCATGACGAGTCGTGCCCACGTCAAAAACGCGCACGATCGAGGGGTGCGTCAGCCGCGCGCTAGCGCGAGCTTCTCGCACCAGGCGATCGGCGAGCTGCGCGCGACGCTGG
>JAUILJ010000776.1 GCA_030433055.1 Polyangia bacterium | reverse complement strand
CTCGGCGTGGTGCACCGGGATGTTTCCCCGCGGAATATCTTGGTCGGCGTGGATGGCGTGACCCAGCTGATCGACTTCGGCGTCGCCAAGGCTGCCGGCCGCATCCAGACGACGCGGGAAGGGCAGCTCAAGGGCAAGCTCGGGTACATGGCGCCAGAGCAGATCCAGCACGGCGTGATAGACCGCCGCACGGATGTCTACGCTGCGGCCGTGGTGCTGTGGGAGGCGCTCACCGCGGAGCGGCTGTTCAAGGGCGACGACGCGAACCTGATGTACGAGGTGCTGCACGCGCCGGTCGAGCCGCCGAGCCATATCCGTAAGGATCTGCCGCCCGCCCTGGATGCGGTGGTGATGCGCGGCCTCGCGCGGGACGCCACGGAGCGCTTCGAGACGGCGCTGGATTTCGCCGACGCCCTGGAGGATGCGCTGGCTCCTGCAAGCGCTCGAGAGGTTGCGCGCTGGGTCCAGGCGACCGGTGCGGACGCGCTGCGCTCTCGGAGCGAGATTGTAGCCGACATGGAGAGCGACTCGGCACTCTACGCCGACTCGCCTCCGCCTCTGCCGCCGCTGCCGCCTCTCCGCCCTTCTCACGCCGGGCCTGCACCCGATGAGGGAGCCGTCCAGTACCTCGAGCTGTCGGATCCCGGGTTGGGGGTGAGGCGCGCCTTCAAGCCCTGGCAGCTGTTGCTAGCGCTGGTTGGAGTGCTAGTCGGCGGGGTGGTGCTCGCGCTGGGGATCCACCTGGCGAGCTCCGACACGGCCGAGGCAGAGCCAGCGGTGGAGCCGGCGAGCGCCAGCCCCGCGGAAACGCTGGAGCCAAGCGTACCAGCTCCTCGGGCCGCTGGGCCCGCGGCGTCCGCCGAGGCTGCGGCACCCGAAGCCGCTCGAGGGCCAAGCGCGCCCGCCCCCGCCAGCGACGAAGCCCCCGCGGCGGGCGCCACGGAGGCTGCGCCCTCGGCGCCGCCCAGGCCCCCGGTCAAGGTCAAGCCGAGGCCTTCCCAGCCGCCTGGCGGGCTCAGCGGGGCCGAGCGCAAGGCAAAGTACGGGTTTTGACGCGCCCATGGTCCTTCGCCGAGTCAATCGGCTACTCTCGCCTCGATCCGTGTTGCCCCGTCTAGTCCCCTCGCGCCTCGCTCCCGCCCTGCTATTGCTCTGTTTGAGCAGCGCGAGCCTGTCGGCGTTGGCTGCGCCCAGTGAGGCGGAGAAGCGCAAGGCCGCCGGCTTGATGCTCCAGGGCGACAAGGCTGCTCAGGCAGAGCGTTTCCCTGAGGCACTGGAGAGCTATCGCCAGGCTGACGCGATCATGGGCGTGCCCTCCACACGGGTCGCCGTCGCTCGGGCGCTGGCCAAGACGGGCAAGCTGCTAGAGGCGCGCAAGACCGCCCAGCAGGTGCTGGAGATCCCCAGCGCGGACAACGAGCCTCGAGCCTTCGTCAACGCCCGGGCCGAGGCCGTGCGCCTGGTTGCCGAGCTGGACAGGCGGATCCCGACGCTGCTCTTGAGCGTGTCCGCGCCGGCGGGCGCCGAGGCAGTGGTGACGATCGACGGAGAGCCGCTCCCCGGCGAGCAGATCGGAGTCGCTCGACAGATGGATCCGGGCACCTACGTGGTCAGCGCCGCCCTGACCGGGCGCGACCCGGTGGAACGAGAGGTGACACTCCGCGAAGGGGACACCCAGCGGGTGACGCTGCGCGTGGACGCACCGGGTGCAGCACCGGCAGACACCGCTGCGGTTATCGACAGCGACCAGGAACGAGGCAACGGCTTGCGCCTCGGGGCCTACGTGGGGCTTGGAGTCGGCCTGGTGGCGACCGGGGTCGGCGCGTTCTACGCCATCAAGGCCGGCGGTACCCGGGATGACTCGGACGCGGCGTTTCAGCGCTGCGGGTCGCCGTGCCGCGACACCCACCCGGAGTCCGCCAACGTACGTGAACTGGACGACCAAGCCGACTCCGAGCAGACGATCTCCACTGCTGGCTTCATCGTGGGCGCCGCGGGCATCGCGACCGGCGTCGTCCTGTGGCTGCTCTCCAGCGCCGACGAAGACCCGCAGAGCGCGTTGCGCGATGCAACTTCCGCGAGGATCCAACCTTGGATCGGCGCGCGCGGCGCCGGTGTGTTCGGGCGGTTCTGAGCCTCACCCTCAACAGCAAGGTCCGGAAGGTGCCTCTCCTGTTGCCTCCCCCCGGCTCGCGCGTTCCGCGCTGCGCCGCCCCCTCCCGGCGCCGGCCGCGACTCGCTTCGCTCGCGCGCGCGGGCGGAGGGGGACTATTCCTTGGAGAAGACTTCTTCCAGCGTTTGAGCCTCGAGGATGCGCTCGGCGAATTGATCGAGCTGTTCGGCGGTGGCGGTGCTGAGCCGCTCCGCAGTACCGTGAGGTAATGGATCGAACTTGAGCGTCAGCAGCTTGAGCAGGAGTTCCGCCTTGCCTTTGGCCTGTCCCCTGGCTTCACCAATGGCCTCGCCTTGGACCCAACCTTCTGCGATGAGTTCGTCGTATGCGCTGATGATCGGAGGGTGCATGTCAGGTGCCTCGTGGATGATTGTCGCACAAAGTGCGTGATGGTGCATGCTTGGAGTGGCTTGCATCAAGTAGGCGAAAAGAGACTTGAAGTCGTCGGGTTGGTGCTTCGAGACGGCCCGCAGGCTAGGCAGCCAGTGCGGCATCGAGGCGGTGAGCGCGGCGAGACCGCGGGCGTCTCTGAGCAGGCACAGTGCGGCGACTGCCATGTCCGTGAGGTCGCGCGCGGCGAGGTCATCGGGGGTCGTGGATGGCAGATCATCCAGCAGCACGTGGAACTGCGCCACGTGGCGATGTAGCTCCGGGTACTCCGCCAGCCGTGGATACACCGAGTGAAGGTCGAGGGGGTGAGGCCAAGGGCGCCGAGCGTTGCTGACGAGCAGAGGAAAGACGATCGGAAGCGCAGCGGTCGGTGTTTCCTTGAGGTACGCATTCTGGATCGCGCCGATGTAGCGCTGCATGCGCCAAGCGATGCGTGGGTCTGGTGTGCTCTGGTGCTCGATCAAGACGTAGATCAGCAGCGGCTCGGCCTTGCCCTCCACTTCCGTGAACTCGACTCGGAACAGCAGATCGCTGAACAACGCAGCAAGCGGCGGGTCGACGAACGACGGATTCTCCAGCCTCAACGTGCTCCAGTCGAGCCTGGCGGCGACGCTGGCTGGCAGCCAATGGCGGACGAGGCCAAGCGCGTTCTCCTGTCGACCGAAGGTCAGTCGAAATAGGGCGTCGTGGTTGGGGCGCGGCTCAGACACGCTGCGGTTGTCGGACGCGCGGAGCGTGAGTTGTCGCAAGGCTGATCTCGAGCAGGCTGGCATACCCGCCGCCCACAGTGGCCCGAAGGCGCGCAACGTCGACTCTGTGCGCCGCGCTGGTTTGCCCCGGACTTCATGCGCGCGTCGAGGCGTCGCTGCTCGCCGACTTTGATGGCCCAGAGCTTGAGCGACATGGTGGGAGTGTACACGGGGCGCTGATCGCTCGATGCTGGGTGCTAGGCTGCGGTCCGAGGGGTGCAGATGAGACACGACTCACACAACCTTGAAGAGCCCCGTCGCGCGCTTGGTGGAGCTCGCGGCGTGGCTGGCGCGCTCGCGCTGCTCATGGTCTTGCCGTTGATGGCTTGCAGCACGAGCGGCGACTCCGGCGGAGAGGGGGGCAGCGCTGGCGCGTCGGGGAGTTCGAGCGGCGGCTCGGGCGCAGGCGGTGCGACCGGCGGCACCAGTGGAGCGAGCGGCTCCAGCGCAGGCGGCTTCAGCACAGGCGGCTCCAGCGCAGGCGGCTCGGGTACGGGTGGCTCAGGTGCGGGCGGAGCTGGCGGTGACGGATGCTGGAGCAACCGCCCGGGGCCGGACAACACCGGTGTGCCGAAAGGCACGCAGCTCACCCCCAGCGGCTCGATCCAGATCACCACCGATGGTGCGGTGGTCGAAGATCTGGACATTCAGGGTGAGGTGCAAATCCTTGCGGATAATGTGACCATTCGCCGCTGCCGCATCACCAGCGGGAGCTACTATCCCATCCGCTATTTCGACAACGACAACGTGGGGCTGCTGGTCGAAGACACGGAGATCATAGGAACCAGCGCGGACGTCACCGCGGGGATCTCGTTCTCGAACTACACCGCGCGGCGCGTGAACGTGCACGGCACCGCGGACGGCTTCAAGGCAGACGAGAACGTGCTGATCGAGGACTCCTGGGTCCACGACCTCGGCAACTATCCCGATCAGCACAACGACGGCGTCCAGTCGACTCACGGCCTCAAT
>JAUILJ010000013.1 GCA_030433055.1 Polyangia bacterium | reverse complement strand
TCCCCCGAAGCGCCGCCATACTCCCGCCTGTCCGATGAAGTACGCGATCTGAGCCCAGCTTCGAGTTCCCGGTACTGGCGCGCCGGTACCGAAACCCTGACCGAGCTGCCGATCGCTTCTCCCTCTCCCCGAACCCTTCGGGGATCGCTCAACCCCGCTAGGCGGGTGCATCAGCGAAGAGACGCCGCGGCGGCCCTTGCCATGCGGAATTGCGCTCATCGAGAGCGTGACCGTGACAGGAGTCACTCTATGTTGCGTCTCCAAGGCGTTGGATTCTGGTTTGACGGCGCTGAGCCGTTATTTAGCGGTTTGGACCTGGACCTCACGTCCGGTGTTTTTGGCCTGGTTGGTCCTAATGGCGCGGGAAAGTCAACGCTGCTGCGCCTGCTCGCGGGTGAGCTCGCGCCCTCGGTCGGCGAGCGCACGGGTCCTCCGTACGAAGACATCGCGTGGTGCGGGCAGCGGGTCGACGCACCGAGCGCAGACGTGTGGGCACTGGCGAGTGGCTACGATCGGATGGCGCTGCGCTGGCAGAAGCGCTTCGACCTCGAGCCTTCGCAGCTCGAGCGCTGGTCCTGTTCGAGCCCGGGGGAGCGGCGACGCTGGCAGCTAGCAGCAGCGCTGTATCGCGAGCCAGAGGTGCTGCTGATTGATGAGCTGAGCAACCACATCGACGCGCAGAGCCGCGCTCAGGTCGAGCACGCGCTGAGGGGATTTCGAGGCATTGCCGTGCTGGTCTCCCACGACCGCGCGTTGCTCGACGCGCTGTGCCAGGACGTACTCTGGCTCGAGGCGGGGCAGCTCCAGCGCTATCCTGGCGGATATGCCGCTGCGGCCGAGGCGCGGAGCAGGGAACAGGCCGCGCGCTTGGCTCAGCGCGAGCAACTCCGCGCCACGCGCGCGCAGCTCTCCAAGCGAGTGCAGCAGGAGCGAGAGGTCGCAAAGCAAGCCGCGCGCGGGATCAGCGCGAGCACCCGGATCAAAGGTCCCAAGGACAGCGATGCTCGCGGAGCGCTGCGCAAGGGCCTGGCGGAGCGGGCTGCGTCTACGCTCTCGTCCCGGGTGAGCGCTAGCGCATCTCAGCTGGAGCGAGTGACGCACGAGCTGGAGCAAAGCCGCACGCACAAGCAACATGGGCGCTCGGTGTTCGTGGACCATGCCCGCAGTCCGAAACCGCGACTCATTTCACTGACCGCTCCGATGATCGAGCGTGGCGGGCGCACGCTGATCGAAGAGCCGTCACTCGTCGTGGAGCGGCAGTCACGTATCTGGTTGCGAGGGCCCAATGGGAGCGGCAAGTCGACGCTCATCGCCGAGCTGATGTCAGCTGCCAAGCTGCCGAAGCACCGGGTGCTCTTCGTCGCCCAGGATGTCGACCAGCAGAGCGCCGTCGAGAGCGTGCATGCGGTGCGCGCGCTGGAGTCCAGCGAACGCGCCCGCGTGTTCGAGCTGGTCGCTGCCCTCGGCACGAACCCCGAGCAGCTGCTTCGTACCGCGTGCCCCTCACCGGGCGAGGCTCAGAAGCTGCAAATCGCTCAGGGCCTGGCCCGCGGCGTGTGGCTGGTCGTTCTGGACGAGCCGACCAACCACCTCGATCTGCCCAGCGTCGAGCGCCTGGAGTCCGCGCTGACCGCTTACCCCGGGGCGCTCTTGCTCGCGACCCACGACTCGCGCTTCGCCGAGGCCACCTGCAACGAGGTCTGGACCCTCGGGGGACCTCGCCTCGAGCAGGCGTCGTTGCCACGGGGGAATGAATGATCCGCCAGAGCCGCGCGAGTTCACTCTGAGGCTCGAGCGCTCCAGGTGCCTCGCGCTGCTGCTTGTCTTGCAAACGAGCTGAAGTCCCGTGGGGGGCGCCCGAGTACGCGCTGTACGTCGCTCGTCGTCTGAGCGTTGCGCCCGTCCAGCACACGACCGAACAGTGCGGCAAGCCACGCAGCCAGCTCTGCGGGTAGGAATGCCGAGAGGTCTTCAGCATAGGCTTGCTCGCTCACGGCTTCGTAGTGGACTGCGCGCTGGGAAGCTTCGGAGATCTCGGCAGCGACGTCCGCAAAGCCAAGCAGCCTTGGCCCGGTCAGCTCGTAAACGACGCCGTCGTGCCCGGGTTGGGTCAAGGCTGCGACTGCGACTTCGGCGATGTCTCGCGTGTCGATGAATGGCTCACGGACATCTCCCGCTGGCATCCGGATGCAGCCAGAGAGCACCGCTGGGAGCAGCGCCCCGTCGCTGAAATTCTGGTTGAACCAAGCGCAGCGCAGGATGGTCCATGCCGCACCCGACTCCCGCACGACTCGCTCGGCGGGCTCGCACTCGGGCTCTCCTCGCCCTGACAGGAGGACGATTCGCCGGGTCCCTCGAGACACCGCGATCCGGGTCAGCTCCGCGAGTTGCGGAGCCGCCGAAGGGAGCGCCAGATCGGGTGCGTAGCTGATGTACAGCTGCTCGGCGTCACCGATCACATCGCTCCAGTTCTCTGAGCGTTCCCAGTCGAAGCTCGGGCTGCCTTGCCGCGATGTCACGCGCGCGGCATGACCCATCGCCTCCAGGCTCTGGGCGACGAGCGCACCGGTCTTGCCGGTGCCTCCGACTACGAGGGTCGTTACTTTGGGGAAATGCTTGGCCATGTGGTCCTTTCTTTGGCGCCGTTGGTGGCGTCGCAGAGGACTATGGGAAGCGCTTGCCCATGAACCCAAGGATATGATGTCATATCCTCATGAATGAGATTCATGCACAGGCTCTGGCGGGGATCGACCTCAACCTGTTCGTCGCGTTCGATGCGCTGGCCAGGGAGCGGAGCGTGACGCGAGCCGCAGCGCGAATGGGCGTCACCCAGTCGGCGATGAGCCACACCCTGAGGCGGTTGCGGGAGGTGACGGCGGATCCGCTTCTGGTCAAGAGCGGCAGTGGTATGGAGCTCACGCCGCGCGCCGAAGCGCTCCTGGTGCCGGTGCGTAGCGCTCTGCTGATCTTGGAGCGCGGGCTGGTCAACCCTGGAGAGTTCGACCCACGCGAATCGACTCGAACGTTCTGCGTCGCGACGCCCGACTTGTTCGATGTGCTGGCGATCCCGGCGTTGCTCGAGGGGGTTCGGGGGGAGGCGCCCCAGGTGAACGTGCAGGTCATCCCGGTGCTGGCACCGCAGCTCTCGCAGAAGCTCGAGACAGGAGAAGTCGACGCAGCGGTGGTCCCTCGCGCGCATACGCTGCCCACGAATGACTCACCTGGGCTGATGCGTCGCACGCTGTTCCGCGATGGCTACGCCTGCTTTATCCGTAAGGATCACCCGGCGCTGGGCAAAGGCGCCAAGCCAAAGCTGAAACTGAAGCAGTACGTCCAGCTGTCTCACGCCCTGATCACGCCGAGTGGCAGCGGGCCAGGAGTGGTGGACACGGTCCTGGCAGAGCGCGGCCTCTCCCGTCGCGTCGCGCTTCGCCTACCCAGCTTCCACTCTGCTCCGAGCATCGTGGCGCAGACCGACCTGGTGCTCACCGCGCCCTCTGCGCTCGCTGCTTTGTGTGGCCCCGAGCTGGGGCTCGTCGTGCTGCCGCCGCCCTTGCCCCTGCCAGATCACAGCGTCGATCTGGTGTGGCACTCGCGCTTCGGCGCTGACCCTGCGGCAGGGTGGCTGCGTGAGCGTTTGGTCCAGGTATCCGTGGCGGTGCAGCGCAGGATCCGACGCCCGCACTCGCAGCACGTTATGTAGGCATGACCTACATAACGTGTCGAATATTGCGTCCTTGCCGACATGTTGTTCTGGTCCTAGATCTACCCAGGAGGATGGAAGGGCGCGGATGAAGAAACTCCTGGGTGGCTTGTTGTTGGTGGGCGCGACCATCGCGGCGCTGGTGTTCGAGAACACCGAGTTGCGCGAGGCGTACCAGGGTCTGCTGCAAACGAGCCTCGGAGTTGGGGCGGGATCCTGGCGGCTCGAAAAGCCCGCGTTGCTCTGGATCAACGACGGGTTGATGGCGGTCTTCTTCCTGTTGATCGCGCTCGAGATCAAGCACGAGGCCAAGGCCGGGCAGCTCAAGCAACCGTCTCAGGTCGTGCTGCCCGCGATCGCCGCGGTCGGAGGCATCGCGGTTCCTGCGCTCGTCTACCTCGGTGTTACCCGCAACGCGCCAGCGGCCGCAGCTGGGTGGGCGATTCCTAGCGCAACGGATATCGCGTTCTCACTGGCCGTGCTGGGGCTGTTTGGGTCCCGGGTGCCGCGCTCGTTGACGACGTTCCTGATGACACTGGCCGTGTTTGACGACATCGCGGCGATCTTGATCATCGCGGTCTTCTACTCGGCAGACTTGAACCTGACTGCGCTCGCCGTAGCGGGTGGCCTGAGCGGCGCTCTGGTGTTGTTGAATCGGCTCGGGGTCAGGAGCCTGCTTCCCTACCTGCTGGTGGGGGTGGTGCTCTGGGTTGCGGTGCTCAAGTCCGGAATTCACGCGACGATCGCCGGCGTCGTCGTGGGCCTATCGATTCCGTATGGATCCAAAGATCCAACCGAACACTCGCCGGTGCGCGCGCTGGAGCGCAGGCTACACCCCTGGGTCATGCTGGCGATCTTGCCGATCTTCGCCTTCGCGAACGCTGGCGTCTCCCTGCGCGGTATGTCCCTCGACGGTCTGGCGACGCCCACGGCCCTGGGCGTAGGGCTCGGCTTGGCGGTGGGCAAGGTGGTCGGGATCTTCCCCATCTCCTGGATCGCCGTGCGAAGGGGCTGGGTTCCGCGCCTGGAGGGGAGCACGACGCTGGGGCTCCTGGGAGTCAGTGTGCTTGCGGGTATCGGCTTTACCATGAGCATCTTCATTGGTGGTCTGGCGTTCAGCGGCGCGCCCACGGAGCTCGAGTCCATGCGGGTCGGAGTCATTCTCGGGTCGCTGGCATCCGCTGTCGTGGGAGCTGGTGTACTCGCGTTGGCGTTGCCGCGCAGAAGCGAGGGGCGGGCCGCTCGGGGCGTGCAGACCTCGAGCGTGGCAGCCTAGTCAGGTCGTGAGGCCCCTCACGAGTCGACACCTGCGTCGAGCCCGCACGGCGTGTTGTGCGCGTGGCGTTTGTGTCGAAGCTGGAGCTTCTGCAGCTTTCTTTGGGGGAGCGGGTCGTCGAAATCGAAGCTGCGCTGTGGCAGACTTTTGGCAGCAAGGGGGTTCGATGGCTGGCTCCGGTTCTGTTGGTGCCGATTTGATTGCGCTCGAGGTTCTGGAGAGCCTGCACGAAGGTTGTCAGGTCGTCGATTTCGACTTTCGCTACCTGTACGCCAATGACGCGCTGATCGCCCAAAGCAAGCGGAGCCGGGAGGAGCTGCTCGGTCGCACCATGATGGAGTGCTATCCGGGAATCGAGCAGACCCCGATGTTCCTGACCCTGCGCCGAGCGCTCGATGAGCGGGCGGAGCAGCGCATGATCAACCAGTTCGACTACCCCGACGGCTCGATAGGCTGGTTCGAGCTGCGCTTCGTTCCCGTGCCCAAGGGGGTGTGTGTTCTGTCTCTAGACATTACCGCACAGAAAAATAAAGAGCGAGAGTTCGCGGAAATGGAAGAGCAGCTTCGCCAGGCGCAGAAGATGGAGGCCATTGGTCGCCTCGCAGGAGGCGTGGCCCACGACTTCAACAACCTGCTCTCGGTCGTGCTCAGCTGCGCCGAGCTGCTCTACATGGACCTACGGGCGGATGATCCGCTGCGCGCGGATGTGGACGAGATCCGACTCGCAGGTCAGCGAGCGACCGAGCTCACCCGGCAGCTCCTGACGTTCAGCCGCCGAAGGGTGCTGGAGCCGAAGGTGCTCAACTTGAACGAAGTCATCGCGGGGTCAGAGCGCATGCTGGCGCGCCTGCTCGGCGCCGACATCGAGCTGAACTGCCTGCACGAGGCGGAGCTCGGTCGCGTGGTGGCTGACCCTGGCATGGTCGACCAGGTGCTCATGAACCTCGCGGTCAATGCGCGGGACGCGATGCCCCAAGGGGGACAGCTGACGATCGAGACGCGGAACGTGCATCTCGACGAGGAATACTCACGCGTGCACCTGGACACCAAGCCCGGGCCTTACGTGATGCTGGCGGTCAGCGATACGGGGCAGGGCATGGATCGCGAGGTGCAACGCCGCGTGTTCGAGCCGTTCTTTACCACCAAGGAGCAAGGCAAGGGCACCGGGCTTGGCCTGTCGACGGTGTTCGGGATCGTCAAGCAGAACGAGGGGCACATCTGGCTCTACAGTGAGCCCGGAGTGGGGACCACCTTCAAAGTATATTTCCCTGAGGTAACGGCTACAGCGGAGCGACGGCCGCTCGTGAAGGCCCCGGAGTCAAGTCGAGGAAATGAGACGATCCTGCTGGTCGAAGACGATGAACAGGTGCGGCACGTGGCGCAAGCGATCCTCCATCGGGGCGGCTATCAGGTCCTGGTTGCCTCGAACGCGGGCGAAGCGATGATCCTTGCTGAACAACACAAGGGGAGGATCCACCTGCTGCTGACTGATCTCGTGTTGCCTCGAGTCGGAGGTCGAGAGCTGGCGCAACGCCTCAAAGCTGTGCGCCCAGACCTGCTGGTGCTGTTCATGTCTGGCTACACCAACGACACGGTGACCGTACATCAGCTGCTTGAGTCGGATGCAGCCTACTTGCAGAAGCCCCTCACCCCCCGAGCCCTCAAGGCACGGGTGAGAGAGGTGCTCTCCGGCGGTGAAAGCGCGCCTGAGAGCGAAACAGCGTCAGGCGCCGCCTGAGGTCGCCTCGTCACGTGCGTCCACGTCCCCGCCGAAACGCGCGAAGAGCGCCGGAAGTGCCAGCAGCGTCGCGAGGGTGGCGGTGACGAGACCGCCGATCACCACGGTCGCGAGTGGCCGTTGCACCTCGGACCCCGTCCCGGTGGCCAGCGCCATGGGAACGAAGCCGAGCGCCGCTACCAGCGCGGTCGTGACCACGGGCCGCAGCCGCTCCTTGGCTGCGTTCAGGCTGGCACCCATCCGGTCTTCGCCGTGGAGCTGGCGTTGCCTTGCGGCAGCGAGCAAAACGACCCCGTTGAGCGTGGCCACGCCGAACAGCGCGAGGAAGCCGACAGCCGCGCTGATCGACAGATCAAGGCCGCGCAGCGCGAGCGCGAACACGCCACCGGTTGCTGCGGCGGGCACGTTGACGAAGATGAGCAGCGCCGGTCTGACGGAGCCGAAGGCGAGGTAGAGCAGCACCAGGATGGCCAGCAACGTGGCTGGCACGATCAGCGCGAGCCGCTGGGTCGCGCGCGCCAGGTTTTCGTACTCACCGCCGTACTCCACGTAGTAGCCAGCAGGCAGCTTCACCTTGCGCACTCGCTGCTGGAGTTCCTGAACGAAGCTTGCCAGATCGCGCCCACGGACGTTGGCTTCGATCACGACGCGTCTCCTTGCTTGCTCGCGGCTGACTTGGGCGGGCCCGCTCTGCTCGTGGATGTCCACCACATCGCCCAGCAGCACCGAGCGGCCGTCCTCCAGGGGCATGCGCAATCGGCTGAGCGGGTAAGGATCTGCGGCGGGAGACGTTGCCATGCGCACGACGACGTCGAAGCGCCGCTCGCCATCGACCAGCTTGCCCACGGGAGTGCCCATGCGCAGCGTCTCCACGAAGCGCTCCACCTCCTCTGGTCGTACCCCAAGGCGGCTCAGTTTTGCGCTGTTGGGGCGCATCGTGAGCATCCGCAACCCGCTGATGGGTTCGACGCGGACGTCGGCGGCGCCGGGGGTGGATGAGATCACGCTGCTCATCTCATCGGCCAGGCGCCGCAGCACGTTCAGATCGTCGCCGAAGATCTTCACGCCAACATCGGACCGGACGCCCCCGATCAGCTCGTCGACTCGCATTTCGATGGGTTGGGTGAAGCCGAACGCAGCGCCCGGGAGCGCCTCGCGCAGGGCGGGTTCGAACACCGCAGCGAATCCGGCTGCGCTATCTGCGGTCTTCCATTCGCTTCTCGGCTTGAGCATGACGAGGACGTCGCTCTGCTCCACGCCCATCACGTCCGTCGCGACGTCCGGGCTCCCGGTTCGCGACACCACTCGCTCTACCTCGGGGAAACGAGCGAGGGTCTGCTCTACAGTGGTCGTGCCGCGTACCGCCTCCTCCAACGAGACGCTGGGTGGTCGCGTGATCTGGATCGCCAGATCTCCCTCTTCCAGTCGGGGCACGAACTCCGCGCCGCGCGTGGTGGCGACGGCGGCTCCTGCTACCAGGAGTGCCCCGAGGGCGCCCGCCATGAGCCTCCAACGAGGAGTCACGAAGGCGGCGATGGGCGAGTACAGTGCGGAGAGCTTGCGCGCCAGCCAGGGTTCGCGTTCGTGAGCGTGCTTGAGCACCAGGCTGCCAATCGCGGGCACCCAGGTGAACGTCAAGATCAACGCCGTGCCGATGGCGAACAGCACGGTGAGGGCCATCGGGCGAAACATCTTGCCCTCGACGCCCTCGAGCAACAGCACCGGAACATAGACGATCGCGATGATCAGTACGGCGATCGTCACTGGCCTCCCGACCTCCCCGGCGACGGCGCCCATCGCCGCTCTGCCTGTGAGCTTTCGCGCTGCCATCGCGGCGAGGGCGCCCTCGACGACCACCACCGCGCCATCCACTACCAGGCCGAAGTCGATCGCGCCGAGGCTCAGTAGGTTCCCGCTCACCCCGGTCGCGTACATCAACGCGAAGGCGCCGAGCATGCTGAGCGGGATCACGCTCGCTACCAGCAAGCCAGCGCGGAAATCCCCGAGCATCAGCAGCAGGACGAGCGCCACGACCAGGCCGCCCTCGAGCAGGCTCTTCTTAACGGTTCGGAGCACGTCGTCCACGAACGCCGCGCGGTCGTAGAACGGCTCGAGCTGTACACCTTCGGGCAGCGTGGGTTCGATCTCCGCAAGCCGCTGCTTTACCCGCGCCACCACGTCGTGGGCGTTGCCGCCGGCCACCATCTGCACCATCGCGTACACGGTCTCTCCGCGTCCGTCCGCCGTCGCCGCACTGAAGCGCGGAGCCGCGCCGTCGGTGACGTCCGCAACGTCGGAAACCAGCACTGGAGTCCCGGCGTCATGGGGCGCCTTCACCACCAAGCCGGCGACATCCGATGGCTTGCGGAATGACCCGTCCAGGCGCACGAAGGTGCCTTCTTCTCGACGCTCGATGGAGCCAGCGCTGACGTTCTGCCCGCCAGCGAGCACTGCGTCCTGCACCTGTCTTGGAGAGATCCCCACGGTGAACAGATCCGGTTCGCGAAGTCGCACTTCGATCTGGCGCTCGTCACCGCCCCATGGGTTTACCTCCACGACTCCGGGGACCGAGCGCAGGCGATATGCGATGTCCCACTCGAGTAGTGTTCTTATTTCCGCGGGAGAATGCCCCGGCCAGCTGATCGTGAAGTGGTAGACCTCGCCGAGGCCAGTCGTCAGGGGGCCGAGCTCTGGGCGTCCCGCGGTCATCGGGATCGACTCCCGCGCGCGCGCCAAGCGTTGCCCCACCAGCTGGCGGGCCTTCTCCACATCCATCCCGTCGTCGAACACCAGCGTGACGGCGCTGACCCCGGCTCGAGACACCGAGCGCACGCGCTCGACGCCAGGGATCCCGGTCATGGCGAGCTCCACCGGCTGCGTTACCAGTCGCTCGACCTCGACCGGGGACAGGCCGGGCGCTGACGTGAGCACCTGCACCTGGACATTGGTGACGTCCGGAACGGCGTCGATGGGGAGCCGACCGTAGCTGCGAACCCCAACGACGAGTAAGACCACCACACCCAAGATGGCCAAGAGCGGGTTGTCGATGACGAAACGTGCAGCCTTGCCGATCATGATCACTCCATCGTCGAGCGCATCCACTCGCCCTTGAGCAGGATGGTGCCGCGCACGGCCACTCGACGTTTCTCGTCAGGTCCTTTGGTCAGGAACGCCGTGGTCTCCGTGAAGTGATCCACGATGACGGGCTCCAGCTCGAACTCGCCCGGGGCGTTGCCCTCGAGAAATACGACGGGTGTCCCGTCTAGCTCCACCACGGCGTCGCGGGGCAGAGCGACCTGTTTCGGTCCCGCGCCCGACCTGAGCAGCAGGCGTACGTCGAGCGTCTGGCCTGCGATGCTGATTGTGCAGTTCACGGGGGCCAGGCGCACGGAGACCGAGTGCCGCCGGGGCTCCACCTCGCTGCCTCGCGCGATCACCTCGGCGCCACACGTCTTGCCGTTGGGAAACAAGAGCTTGGCCGTGTCGCCCTTGTTCACGCGCTCCGCGTCTCGCTCCAGCACTTCAGCGCGCACCAGGAGCCGCTGCGGGTCGACGATCCGGAACACACGAGCTCCGCCCTCGACTCGCGCGCCGAGATCGACACCTCGGTGCACCACGACCCCTGCAATGGGTGCGCGGACCTGTATCCTGGCACCGGACGCGCCATACGCAGCGAGCAGCGTGCGCGCTGCGCGCTCTTCCGCGCGCAGACCCGCGAGGTCTGCTTGGGCTCGCTCGAGCTCGGCGTCCGTCGTGGCTCGCTGCGCGATCAGCTTCCGTTCCCTCTGCAAGGCGCGCTCGGCTCGGCCGCGTTGGGAGCGCGCCTTCGCGAGCTCTCCTGCGACGCGCGCGGCGTCGGGCGCGTTGAGCTCGGCCAGTACCTGCCCGCGCTTGACGAGATCCCCTTCGCGCACGAGCACTCGCGTCACGCTGGAAGAGACCAGCGCACCCACTTCGGCTGCGCCCTCGAGATCTGGCTCTACGACGCCTGTCGCGCGGATCTCGTCCGCTGGGTTTCTGCGTTCGACCTGCGCGAGTGTGATGCGTCCGTCCTGGAGTAGGCTCTCGGCCACGCGCACGCGGCGCGAGCCTTGATCGCTCGCTGCGGCGGCGGGCTCTCCGGGGGGCTCTGGCTGGCGGTTGCACGCCGGGTTGAGCGCGAACAGCGCGAACAGGAGCGGGAGTAGGGGGAGCTTTTCAGCGGTCATGTCGCCTCGCTTTGGTTTGGCGTTTGCTGCGCGCCGCGAACTCGACTCCAGGCAGGCGCCCGGTGATCGCGAGCAGCTTCAGCTCGGTCGCCCTGGCGTCCGCTGCAGCGAGCAGCCAGCGTTCCTTGGCATCCAGCAGGTTGAGCCGGGCGGCGTTCACCTCCTGGATCGTAGATTTCCCTGAGGAATAACGAGCGAGCGCCTCTCGCTGTGCCACCTCAGCGGGCGCTACGGCGTCCCGCGCCAGCGCGTCCCGTGTGCGGCGGGCGTGCACACGCTCGTGGAGCAGCAAGTGAACCTCGCGCCGCAGGCGGCGCTCGAGGCGCTGGTATTCTGCGAGGGCCACCGTCGCCGCCCGCTGATGCTCGGCTGCCTCGAGCTGTCGTGGGTTGACGAGTGGCAGCGGAAGGCTAACTCGACCCAGCACGATCCAGTCGCCGGTTCCTTCGCGAGTCAACGACGGGCCCAGCGACAGCTGAGGGGCTCCCTCCGCCTTCGCTTGGCTCGCGGCAGCGCGGGCCGCCCTGGCCTCGGCTGAGAGACGACGCAGCTGCGGTGCGCGCGTGAGGCTGGCGAAGGCCTCGGCCTCGCTGAGCGCCGGGCCGTCCACGTCGAGTCGACCGACGACGTCCAGCGATCGCTCTGCGTCCGCTCCCAGCATGTATGCGAGCTCCACATCGGCGCTGAATCGCTGGCCCTCGGCGTCCAGAACTCCAGCCTTCGCCGCGCCGAGGATGGACCGCGCCAGCGCTGCGTCTCCCGCTGTGGCAGCGCCGGCTGCGAGCCGACTTTGAGTGACCCGAGCCAGCCGCTTGGCGGACTCGACGCTCAGCTGGCGGATCTGCAGTAGCTCCCGAGCGACCCGAGCGTCCACCCACGCGAGGCCAGCGCCGAGGGCGGATTCGAGCCTGACGCCACTGAGCGCGAAGCGAGCCGCGAGCGCCCGCGCGTCGGCGAAACGTTGCCGGGAGGCACCGACGCCGACGAGCGGAATGTCCTGCCAGACTCCGATGCTCGCGTCGAGGCCGCGCTCGGTGCCAAGACGCGGCCCGGCAGCAAGCTCCAGCCGTGGGTTGCTGGAGAGGAACTGGCGGCTCTGCCTGCGAGTTCGCTGCGCCGCGCGCTCCGCTGCTCTGCCAGGGCCGAGCTCAGGAGAGCTCCGCGCCCCAGCCTGGAGCGCGTACTTCAAGCTGACTCGGAGTTGCGCCGCGGCGGGCTTCGAGTCGTGGTCGCTCGTGTCCTGAGCGCGGCTTGGGGCGATCCAGCATGCGATCATCAGCGCGCCCGCGGCGCTGAGCAGTCTGAGGGGGGAAGACATGTGCCACGCAGCTTGCGTTCAGGCGCGTCGGCGGAACATCCGACGATTGTCCCGAGTCAGGCCGTCGCAGCCGGTGGAAACCTGGCGAGTGCGCAGATCTTGCCGGCGCTCGAGTCGTCGGGCCCCACGTTGCCCCATGCACCTGCAGTGAGACATTCGTAGGATGGCTCGTGGCCGATTCAGCAAGCACACCTCTTGAAGTGCGCACCCACCCTGAGCCCCGCTCGACGACCCGATGGAGTTCCATTGCGTTCGGCGTGGCGCTCGGGCTGATCTACGCTGCGGTGCTGCGTCTGATCGACAAAGCGTGGCCGGCGGAGCACCCCAGCCACCTGCTGCTCGATTGGACCATCCCGACACTGCTCGGCGTCGGTGTTGGCTTGGTCCTGGAGTTCGCGCGAAATCGCTCGGATCGATACCGCGCGGAACAGCGCGCGCTCGAGGGGCTGAGAGACCGGCTGCGTGGTTCCGAGCGGGAGCAGGCGGTATGGGTCTTGGCATCTTCCCTGCTCCACGAGCTGCGCAACCCACTGCACACGCTGGGTCTGGCGCTCGAGGAGATGAACGACTGCGCGGACCCCGAACGCCAGCTGCGGCTCCTCGGGCGCGCGCGGGTGGCCGTGGACCGTATGAACACACGCTTCAAGGAACTCGGGGCCATGGCAGATCAGCCAACCGCGGAACCACGGCCCTACGACCTCGGCGCTCTGGTGCGCCAAACCGTGGAACACTTCGACGCGCTGGCTCGTGGAGGGGGCGCGCGGGTGAGGCTCAACGGCGCCCCGAGAGTCATCGTCAACGGGGACGAAGCGCTCGCGCGGACCGCCCTGGAGAACCTGGTGTCCAACGCGGTGGACGCCATCTCCAGTCAGACGGCAGGTGTGGTGGAAGTGGAGCTTCAGGCCGACGAAGGTACCGCGCGGATTCAGATTTGCGACAATGGACCGGGGATCAGTGAGCAGATGCGCCCCGAGATCTTCAAGCCGCTGCGCTCCTCGAAGGGGCCGCAGCATGGCCTCGGCCTTGGGCTGCCCATCGCCCGCGGACTGGCCCGTGCTGGAGGGGGAGAGGTGCGCCTGGAGGAAGCGAACCAGGGCGCGCGCTTCGTGCTGGAGCTGCCATTGACCACCGAGGAGCTGCCATGAGCCAGCGCCTGTTGCTGGTCGAAGACGAGGAAGGCTCCCGCGCGCTGCTGGAAGACGCGCTCGGTGCCCGCGGCTTCGTCGTGGACTCGGCCGCAGATCGCGCCGCCGCGCTGCAGCTCGCGGCAGCGGGCGCGCACTACGACGCGGTGGTGACCGACGTGGTGCTCGGCGACGAAGAGGACGGTGGCCTCGACTTGGTCGCGGGGCTGCGTGAGGTCGGGCTCACGGCGCCGGTCGTCGTGATCACCGCGTTCGCAGACAAGCGCAGGCTCAAGCGCGCGCTCGAGCTCCACGTCTCTTATCTCTTGGAGAAGCCGTTCTCCGCGGAGCAGCTGATCAAGGTCTTGCGCAAGCTCTGGGAGGAAGCTGACGATCTCAGTCACTATGTGACCCAGGCGCTCAGCCGAGCGCGTCTCACCCCCAAGGAAAGCGAAGTCGCCCGCTTGCTATTGAAGGGCCTGTCGAATGACGAGATCGCGCACGTGCTCAAAACCGTACGGCAACATTTGAGCTCGGTGTATCAGAAGGCCGGCGTCTCGAGCCGCACCGAGTTCTTTCACTACGTCTTCCCGACCTAGCTCCTCGAGTCGCCTCGCCCCGCCTACTTCCAGCGGAACCCCGCGGTCAGCATCCGGTGGTCGCTGCCTCCAGAGGAAGGAACGATGGCGGCCTCTCGCGCCTCGAGCGCTTGTGTGTAGAAGATGAAATCGATGCGGATCAGCCATTTCGGAGCTGGAATGCCCGCCAGTACCGGCCTCGAACCGCCTCGCTCGGGCCCCGGCTCACCGGGAAACGTGTGGCCAAAGCCGAGCCCCACGTCAGCCCATGCGTCTTCGAAGCCTTCGCGAGCGATGGAGTAGGCACGAGACGTATCGGTCGCGTTGAAGTCCCCCGCGGCGATCACCGGCAGATCCGCCTGCTGCGCGAAGTCCCTGATCGCCTCCGCCTGCTGCTCACGTGCCCGAAAGGCCGCGGTCCCTGATGCCGTGTGGAACTGAATGAAGTAGAGCTGGCGCTCGCCAATGGTCACTCTCGAGACCATGGGCTTGCCCACCCAGCCGAGGTCGGGAGCCAGGCCTGCGTCGCTAGCGATGGGTTCGAGAGGCCATCGACTCAGCACCCCACCGCCCCGCACGCCCGGCTGAGCATCCAGCCAGCGGTAAGGGTAGACATCGGCGAGCTCGCGCTCGATCGCGGCGCCGAGCTTGGGGTTCAGCTCCTGCAGCGAAACCAGGTCCGCGTGCGTGGACCTGAGCTCTTGGATCGTCGCTTCGGGCGCCGAGTTGAAGCCCAGCAAGTTGTAGGTCGCGACGCGCAGCTCCACCTGACTGGGCTGCGCGAGACGCGTGGGCGAGAAGAACTTCCCCCAGTGCCCAAGCCAAAGCGCGGAGAAGATCGCGGCGCCAATCAACAGCTCCCGGCGCCGGGTCCAGATCGCGATCGGGATCAGGAGGGGGAGAGGCGCGAAGAAGTACAGCGCCAGGGAACTGGCTGCGAAGAACAGGGGAGACGAGTCGTGGAGGGTCAGCTGAAACAGCAGCGCCAGCGCCATGCAGGCGACGTATTGCTGACCCAGGATCACGCAGGTCGATTGGAAGCGCTCTTTGCGCGAGGGTCGCTTGGACTCACTCGTCAAGCGGTGCTCCGGATACTCCCCCGCGCCGCGTCGCACTCCGCGCATCCCGCCGAGTCCGGGCAGAGGAACACCAACGGATCGCGGGTGAGGGCGGCCAAGGCCGTCGTCACGACGTCTGCCGCTCGGCTCAACCTGGCGGTGGCGTGCCCCACCTCGCCCTCACGCTGCAGACCTGCTTCATCGAGCCAGCCGTTCATGAGCTTGAAGCCTTCGCAACAATGATCGGGTTCTGCGATTTGCTCCTCGCGGCTCGAGTCGCCCGTGCCGACGACACACGGATGCTCGATGGAGTAGGGTACACCGGCGAGCGTTTCCGCGAGGTGAAGTGTCGTGCTCTCGGAGTGGTCGACGCCAAGCAGCAGCACCTGCCCGTCCAGCTCGTGCACTCGGCCGACGGGGCTGTCCTCACCGTGCGGGGGAGACAGCGGGTGAGGCTCACAGATGTACTCAGCCTGGGGCCCCACGGCAGCGAACGACGCGCCTGGGTGGTCGCTGCGCAGGACGCCCGGCGTACGCCAGAAGCTCTCCGCGGTGATCCCCATGTCGAGAGTCGGCGTGCTCTGGGGATCGAATGGCGCATCACCGGCGGTCATGGTTGGCATCACCAGGGTGCCGTCGGGCCCAATGGCAGCCCGCAGCGCGCGAATCAGGCCCTTGGGCCCTCCGACGACTGGCCTTACCTTGCGGAACGATGTGTGGACCAGCAGAACTGCTCCCAGTTGGATACCTAACGCCACGAGCTGTTCGTGGAGCTCTTCGGCGCTGTTTGGTTGACGCATTACCCCAACCCGTCCCAGGGATCGCTCACGTCGTCAACTCCGCTCCCGTATCCAGGTGCTGTCGGGCGCGATTCGCGCTCGACCGAGCCTCAACCGCGCTCAGCACTCGCTTGCGTACTCGCGGGCGCGCGTTCATCAGCTGATCAAAATCAGCCTTCGAGATCCGACCAAGCGTGACTGTTGACGCCGCTCGAGCCGTTGCGGTGCGCGGCTCTCCGGTCACCAGCGCCATCTCGCCGAGCAAGTCTCCGCCCCCAAGCACCGCGACGGGCTCAGCGCTCAGCTCGTCGGCGTCGTCGAGCACGTGGACGATGCCACGGGCGATCACATACATCGCGTCTCCATGGTCGCCAGCTCGGAATAGGTACTCGCCGCGCGTCAGCACCTGCTCCACCGTCATCCGCGCCAGCTCGTCGACGACCTCCTCCGGTAGCTCGGAGAACAGCGGTGTCTGACGACACAGGTCGGCAGTCTCCGCGATCTTCACCTCGGGTCGCTGGAAGTGCAGCTGCTTCATGCGACGGCGCACGTCACCGAGCGCTTCCTCCGCGGCTCCCTCGTCCAGTTCGCCATGGGATATGGCCGCGTGATAAGCGCTGCGCTCGATGTTGAGCGACACCCGCTCAGCCAGCCGCGCCTCGATCGCGCTGGCTACCTCGGGCAAGTTGACACGCAGGTCCTCGAGCCGCTCCTTGGCGTCACGCCCGTAGCGCGCGTAGGTATCCAAGATCCGCTCGATGACCAGCGGGTCCGCCTCAGATAGTTTACCTACGGTAAATCGCACGTCGGTCGCGGCGCGCGCGGTCGCGCGCCACACGTCATAGAAGACACTCACCCGTTCGAACTCCAGGCTGCCGAACTCGATGCCCGCGCGGCGCCTTAGCTTCGCGATCAGTCCATGCATCTTCGCCCCTGGGGCGCGCAGCTCGGGCGCTGCGCTGTCTCCGCGATCGAGCGCGTCCTGGTGGAGATCCACCTCATGCCGCAGCAGATCGCGGGCGGTGGCGCTGAGGAGCCCTTCGTGGAAGGCCTCGCGGTAGCTCTGGCGCTCCGCCGCGAGGGCTCGCCTCCAGAGGCCCAGCGCGCGTTGCTGCTCGGGTGCATCGTCGAAGCCGTGACGCGCTTGCGCCCACTCTTGGTTGGCAGCTCGTTGCCTCGCCTGCAAGTCGCCAAGCACGCCTTCCCAGCGCAAACCGAACAGCTCCGGTTCGCGGGTCGCTCGCTCGACCCGCCCGCGGACGTCATCGAGCACGTCGCTCGCGGTCTTGAGCGCGGCGAGGCGCTCCGCGGCGGGCACTCGATCGAAGCCGAGCCACTTGAGCAGCAGCCCGGTCGTCATCCCGTTACACACGATCGTGAGCAACACCACGCCCGCGGTCACCTGGAGCATCTGATCCCCGAGGAGTCGGTCGATGCGTGGGTCCTGGCTCACCGCCAGTGCCAGCGCGAGGCTTACCGCTCCGCGTAGACCTCCCCACGCCATCAGCGTCGCCTGCCTTGGCGTGACGGGCGGCCCGAGCCGGTTCACCACTGGCAGCGACACGAAGACCACGAAGAAGCGCACGGCCACGATGGCGCCGAAGGCGGCGAGGATGATAGCCAGGGTGCGCCAGCCCATCTCCCCGAGCTGGGTAGAGATGATGGCACCGACCAGAAAGAAGATCAGCGCGTTGGCCAGGTAGGCCAACAACTCCCAGAACTCGTGGAGGAACCCCCGCACTTCCGGGCTAATTCGATACCGTCCTGGCCCGCTCATGAACATCCCCGCGGTAACGACTGCGAGGACGCCGGAGACGTGGAGGACTCCCTCGGCCACGATCATGGCTGCATACGCCAGTATCAGCGTGAGCGAGATCTCCACCATCGGGTCATCGAAGGTGCGGGATACCCAGCCAGTCGCGATCAAACCGAACACCAAGCCCACGGCGATGCCTCCGCCCGCCACTCTGAGGAACGCGATCGCGGAACCGGTGACTCCCGTGTCCGCGGCGCTACCCTGGAGCACCGCGAGCAGGACGCTGAACACGACGATCGCGGTGCCGTCGTTGAACAGCGACTCGCCCTCGATCAGCACTCCGAGCCGCTTGGGTGCGCCGACCTCACGCAAGATGGCCACCACCGCGACTGGATCGGTCGCGCTGATCAGGGCCCCGAAGACCAGCGCCGCGCTCAGGCTCCAGCGCCAGCTCGAGCCGGTGATGCCGACCATGGAGAACGCGGTGAGCAGTGTGGCGATGACCAGCGCGGGCGCTGCCAGAACCAAGATGGCTCCGATGTTCTTGCGCACGGCGTGAGTGTCGATGGCGAACGCGCTCTCGAAGACCAACGCCGGCAAGAAGACGAAGATGATGAGATGCGGGGAAATCCCGGCGCCCCGCCCGAGCACCTCGGAGATCCCGTGAGCGCCGGGGCTCCAGTGCCCAAGGCCCCACCCCAGAAACCCTCCTACCAGGAGCATGGCGACGGTGAACGGGAAACCTGTGCGCTTCGAGAGCGCGCGAACGCCCGCGGCGATCGTCAGCGCCAGCATGACGACGCTGACCGCAATGAACTCTGTATCGTGATGCATGAAGCCTTCGGCCGAGCGAGCACGCCGCACGCCCATCGCGGCCACGCCGATCCCCCGCTTCGTCATGCGAACGCTGTACCAGCGCAGGGAGCACGTCGGTCGGCTGAGCAGCAGCGTTTCGCGCAATCCTCGCCGCGCGCCTTCAACCCGGCGCAAGCTTGGGGTTTTGCTATACGCAGATCCGCAATGCCGAAGCGGATACTCTTTCCTCTCCCGGATCACGACTTCGATGTCACCGAGGTCGCCGTGCCCTGGAAGCTCTTGAGCGAAGCCGGGCACGAAGTGGTGTTCGCGACCGAAGGCGGGCAACAGCCAGCGGCGGATCCGTTGCTGCTGTCAGGCGTGTTGTTCGGGCAGCTCGGCGCCGAACGCGAGCCGATCGAGTTCTATCGCGCGCTCGAGCAGGCCGCGGCGTTTCGAGCGCCCAAGCGCTGGGGTGAGCTCGCGGCGGAGGACTACGACGCGCTGTTCCTCGCTGGGGGGCACGCTCCGGGCATGCGCCAGTACCTGGGCAGCCCGACGCTCCAGCGCTTCTGTGCTGACTACTGGCGGAGCGAGCGACCGGTCGCCGCAATCTGTCACGGGGTGTTGGTGCTCGCGCGTAGCCGCGGCGCCGGGGGAAAGTCCGTGCTCTACGAGCGCCGCACCACCTGTCTGCCCAAGTACATGGAGCGCGTCGCCTACTATATTACCTCGTGGAAACTTGGGAGGTACTATCGCACCTACCCAGCGTACGTGGAGGACGAGGTCAAGCAGAGCCTGCGTTCAGCGTCCCAGTTCGAGCGAGGGGCCTTCAACCTGACCCGCCGCGGCACCCGAGACGACGAGCGAGGGACGCTGGTCGTGAGGGACGCCAACTACCTCTCGGCGCGTTGGCCCGGGGACGCCTACCGCATCGGCAAGGAACTGAACCAGCTGCTTGGCTAGGTGAATCGGGCCGCTCCGGCTGAGGCAAACGCTGCCCTACGGAACTAAGGCGCGTAGTGTCTGCCTGCGTCTACCGGCGTCGCGTCGACCTGTCGGTTCGCTTGTGTGGTCAGCGTCTGCCATGAAAATGCGGCGCTCGCGTCCGAATTTGAACCGATGTCCTTGCATGGCGAGCTGGTGCTCAACAGCAGCTCACCTGTGCTCCCGAGAGCATCGAAGGGTGACGCCGAGAGGATCGTGTTCGTTGTGTCAGAACTCAGGCTGGTCTGAAAGCACGAATGAGTGGCGCTCAGGGTGCCAGTGCCTGTGTGCTCCCCCTTCGGGTTTCCCCAGAGAATTGAGTTGACGAGGGTGATGCTCGCAGCCGGGTTCTGGGTGAGGAGAGCCACCTGCTCGTTGCCTGTCAGTGTCACGTTGACGAGTCGCAGCGTCGCGGTCGCGCAACTCAGCCCAGCTCCCCCCCCGAGGGCTTTGTTGGACTGAAAGTCGCTATTGATCACCACTACGTCGGACACGCCCTCAGCCGCCACCGTTCCCACGTCGGTCCCCGAGTTGCCGGCGAAGCTCGACGAGCGAATGCTTCCCGTTGCGCCATTGATGAACAGCGCCGAGCCCCTCCCACCGGTGTTCTCACTGAACGTGGCTTTGGATAGCGAGAATGCGCTGCCACCCACGAAGGTGATTCCTGCCCCATACGTCGCTGAGTTCTTCTCGAAGCGACATTCGGCGAAGTCAGTGCTGGCAGCATTCTGGGAATAGATGGCGCCGCCCTGGGTGGCTTGGTTGCCATGAAAGGTCACTCGCGTGACGGTCGAATCGGCGGCCTCGAACAGCACCGCGCCGCCTCGATCCGCCGAGTTGCTTTCGAACACGCAGTCCAAGACCTCGACGTGGGTGGCGGTATCGAATCGCGCACCGCCGCCCCAGCCCAACGCGGTGTTGCCGACGACTCGTGAGTCTTTCAGCATGAACCGATCCACTCCGTCGCCGAGAAGCCCTGCACCGCCGAAGTCCCTGCCCGAGCCGGTGTTGTTTCCGTGTGTTAATGTGAAGCGTTCCAGGCGAGTAGACGACGCCGCGACCACCACCGTCTCGCTGTCTTCCGGGCTTGCTCCGCTGGGGCCGCGGTCGCCGGAGAGGATGGTCTCGTTGCCGCTGTTCGCTCGATCCGTAGCGTGCTCTTCGTTTCCAGAAAAGCCTCCGATCACCGGTACGCCGTCGAGCATGGTCAGCACTGGCTGCTTGTCTGCGAGGGCAACGTACGTCCCCGCGGCGACCCAGACTTGGCCCGAACCATGGCCGAGAACGCGGTCCATGGCGACCTTGGGTGAGTCCACGGCGGTGCCCCAGCTCTCGCCGTCGGCATTGGGATCTCCGTCCGAGCGCACGTAGAAGCGTTTGAGAGCACCCGTGACGGTAGCCGACGCTGAGGCCTTCGCGCCCGCATCGTCGGTGACGGTCAAGGTGAGGGAGCAGGTGGATGTCACGCTGGGGCACATCGTGAACTGAATCCGCCCGGATACATCAAGCGTCGCGTCGCAGTTCCCTGTCAGAGAGTAGGCGAAGGGCGCAGTGCCCCCGGACACCTGAGGCGTCAGGGAGATCGGGTCGCCGTAGCAGGTCGCGTCACCGAGCGTCAGCGCTGGCCCGGCCGTGCCTCCACCGCTCCCACCGATGCTCATCGCACCCGCTGTTCCCCCGACGCCTGCTGTTCCCCCGGAGCCCCCAAGCCCACTCCCACCGGTGGAGGTGCCTCCCATGCTCGAGGTACCCCCGGTTCCGCCTGTGCCACCGACTCCCCCTGCGCCCGATGTTCCACTATTGCCCCCGGAGCTGCCCCCAGCGCCACCGCTGGACAGGGGCGGAATCACCGTGGTGTCCGAGCAACCACCCACCAGAGCCAGCACCGAGCACAAGAAGCCGAACCGAAGCATTCTGCCCCGCTTAGCACGTACGGCGTCGGGTGCGAGTTCGCGTGCTGGAGACCGGCCGTTCCTGGGCAAGGATCGGCTTCGACCTGTTATGCCCAGCCACGACGGGGCGTGCGCGACGCTCGATGTGCTTTCGGCAGGCCGCGGCTAAGGTTGGCGATGGAGGTTTGGCTCCCGCTGCCCCTCCAGCTCTTCTACGCGTTGCCGCAGCGGCTTCACCAGCGCCTCCACCTCGGCCAGCGTGAAGCGCTCGGTGATGTGTTGAGGGCAGTTCCAGTCGAACGCGGCGACCTCGATCACCAGGCCGTGCTCCACTCTCGCCCGGTAGTTGGGTAGCTCCAGCCGTTGCATCAGCTGCGTCTCCTTGGGGAGAACCACCCGCGCGTGGCCGAGCACCTTCAGCCGGACGCGCTGGGCGTAGTCCATGAAGAACAGCGCCACGCGGGCGTCACCGCTCAGGTTGCCCAGGCTCACGTACTGACGGTTGCCGCGGAAGTCAGCGAAGCCCAGGGTGTGGTCGTCCAGGATCTTGACGAAGCCAGCTGGGCCTCCGCGATGCTGGAGGTACGGCCAACCCGTCTCCGACACGCTGGCCATGTAGAGGCTATCTCGTGCGGAAATGAACTCGGTCTCCAGCTCGCCGAGCACGTAGTTCGAAGGCTGGTCGGGCGCCTCGAGGCGAGCGTAGCTCTTGCGGCTGCCCATCTGCTCTTGCAGGGTCCTGACGCGATCGGTGAAGGCGATCTCTGCGAAGCGGTGTCACATGGTCAGCTCCTTGTGGGTTGCGAACGGCGCGTCTCCCCCCCCCACCCCTGAGTGCGCCTCAGGATCAGCGGGGTGGAGGGGGTTTGGGGGTGAGGGTCTCGTCGTCGTGGGGCTCTTCAAGCGGCGGCGCCGAGTGTTACCTTGGGGAAATCGATGTCGATGTGCGTCGCCTTGGCGAGCAAGTTGGTGAACACGTTGAGCGCGACGTGGGTGATGATCTCGATGATCTCCGCGTCGTTGTGCCCTGCGCGGCGCGCGGCTTCGAGCTCGCTGTCGCTCACCTCGCCCACGTTCTCCACCAGGGACTTCGCGAGCTGAATTGCGGCTTCGGCCTTGTCGTCCGTCGACTGACCGAGGCGATTCTTCAGCATCTCGGCGTTGTCGAGCCCCGCGCGTCGCCCGATCGCTGTGTGCGCCGACACGCAGTACTGGCACCCATTCTGCTCCGCGACGGCGAGAGCGATGCGCTCGCGAGTCTGCGCATCGAGGGAGCCGCTGGTGGCGATGCCATGCAAGCCGAGGAACGCGCGCAGGGCGCTGGGCGAGTTGGCGAGCACCCGGATGAAATTGGGCGTCGCACCCAGCGCTTGCTGCACGCCCTCGAGCAGCTCCTTGGTCTCGGGGTTTGCGGTCTTGGGATCTACGACAGTGATTCGGGCCATGAGGATTCTCCTTGGTTGGGCGGTGGGCTCGCTGGAACTCAGCCGCCGTTGACCCCCTTGGTATGCGGTGGCCGGCGCTGCGAAAGAATCCTCCTCTTGAGGAATAGATTATTCCGCTATATGAAATAATTGTGGACCGCCTGCATGAGCTTCAAGTGTTCGTGGCCGTCGCCGAGAGCGGGGGCTTCGCCAAGGCCGGCAAGCGGCTGCGGCTCTCGCCGCCTGCAGTGACGCGGGCGGTGGCCGCGCTGGAGGAGCGCTTGGGAGCGAGGGTCTTTCAGCGCACCACCCGGCGGGTCAGCCTGACCGAAGTGGGAGCGCGCTTTCTCGAGAGCTCCAGGCGGATCCTGGAGGAAATAGAGCAAGCCGAGCGTGAGGCGGTGGGCGAAGGCGCCGAACCCCGCGGGCGGCTGACGGTGAGCGCGTCCATGACCTTCGGACGCGCCGCGTTGACGCCGATCGTGTGCGACTTCCTCGCGGCGCATCCCCGGGTGAGCGCTCGGGTGATGCTCGTCGATCGAGTGACGGATCTGGTAGCCGAGGGGATCGATCTCGCGGTGCGCATCGCGCCGCTCCCCGACTCGACGCTGATCGCCCGCCGCCTCGGGGAGGTGCGCCGAGTGCTGATCGCGAGTCCCAGGTACTTGAAGCGCCGCGGCACCCCGCGCGCGCCTCAGGATCTGCGAGATCACACCTTCATCGGCGTCACGGGGCTGATGCCCAACGCGGAGTACCGCTACCTCGACGGGGGCAAATCAAAGAGCCTGAGCCTGATCCCGCGGATGGAAGTCGACGACTCCCTGGCAGCGATCCACGCGGTGGAGGCGGGGCACGGCATCAGCGTGGCGCTGTCCTACCAGGTCGCTCGACAGCTGCGTTCAAGGCGCGTGGTGACCCTCCTCGACTGCTTCGCGCCAGCTCCGGTTCCCGTGCACTTGGTTTACCCCCAGAGCCCGTTCCTCGCGCCCAAGCTGCGCGCGTTCATCGACTTCGCGGCGCCGCGGCTCCAGGCCTTCCTCCGAGAAGCGAACCTGGATCTGCGAGGCGGTGGCCAGGCCTCGATGCTAGCCTAGCGCCGTGACTCAAGAAGCGCCGAAGGAGTGGGTGGTCCTGCGTCAGGACGACAACGGCAACCGCTTCGAGCTTGGGCGCTATGCAACGGAGCAAGAGGCACAAGCGGTGGTCGAGGCGTTCGAGCGTCGCGGCCACAAGCAGCTCTACTTCGTCACGCGTGGCGCGCGGCTCGCGCCAGGTGCTGCCTGACCGGGCGTGGTGCGCCTCCGGCTGCTCCGGACCTTTGAAGCCTAAAGTATCTAGGGACACAGGAACGTTGCACCTCACCCCCAAGAAAACAGGGCTCTGGCGCGCCAAGTGAGTAGACCGGCCCGCCGGCCCGGCTCTATTCTTGGCCATGGCTGGGCGAACTGGAGCGGTGTTTGGGGTCGCGGGGCTGGCGCTGTGTGTGGGCTGCTCGGCGGGAGGC
>JAUILJ010000775.1 GCA_030433055.1 Polyangia bacterium | reverse complement strand
CTGGGAGCAGCGGCTCAGGTCCATCACGAAGCGACCCTGTAGTCCGGATGCCGGAAACTTCAGACGACGCAACGCTTGAACCTCGTTGATCCCGGGGGGCTCCCCGAGGGGTCAACTGGGTCGCCAAACTAACCACCTGATCCAGGGGGTCAACCGCTTGACTTCATTCAGGCTCACGGCGGCTTCCCGGGCGCAGAACTTGGGTTGTTCCCAGGAGAACGCAAGGGCCACACCTCCACGGCCGCCTCAGTTAGCGGAGAACGCAGGAGTTCTTTCTGGGTCGGGGGTGAGACGAGCCAGGTGCAGCCACAGCCCGTCGCGCGGCGTGGTTCGCTCGCGCCTGCCTGGGCGCGATTTTGCGTTGACAGAAGTCCCGACGCGACTACCCTCCCCGCTCCTAACCCGCTTAGGGGCTGTAGCTCAGCTGGGAGAGCGCCGCGTTCGCAATGCGGAGGTCTGGGGTTCGATCCCCCACAGCTCCACGATCATGTCTTCGCCCGGGCCCACGCCCGGGCGATTGCTTTTTGTGTCCCGGTGCCCACGCGCCACGCAGAGACCGCAGACGCCGCCACCTGCTCGGAGCCTGGCTCGCACTCCCGGGTGAAGGCCGTTCGGCCAACTCGCAGCGCAAGCTGCTCCCCCCCGAACGCAGAGAATCCCCGCGGCAATAGACGTGTGCGCTCCCGCTCACTCCTCCACGGCGATCAGCACGCTGCGTCCCGGAAGCACGTAGTGACTGTCGCCCACGGGGAAGGCGCTGGGCGAGTCGACACAGCTGCCAAACGCAGCGAAGGCCTGGCTGGTATCGCACACGATGTGCCACCTTAGGCCTGGCGCTACTTTGGGCAAGTCGAAGACTATGGCGTCGCTCCAGCCGTTGTAGGCGACGAGCAGCGAGCGGGCGCTGTCTCCCACCTCGTCGCCGTCCAGCCGGAACGCCACGAACTGGTGCGCTGGGTCGTCCAAGTACGTTGCGCTGGCTGCCTGACCGTGGTCGTCCAAGAACTCGACCAGCCGCAGATCGTCGCCGTCGGCGTCGGTGTTCAGCGGACGATAGGCGTCAGGTCGTAGAGCCGGATGAGCCGCGCGGAAATTCATCAGCCGCGAGGCGAAGGTCAGGAACGGCTGCTCGCTCTGCAGCGCCGTCCAGTCGATCCACGTCGCGGGGCTGTCCAGATTGTACGGGTTGTTGTTGCAGCGCTGGGTGCGATACAGCTCGTCGCCGCCGACGATCATCGGCACGCCAGCGGACACCATCAGGAGCGCGAACGCGGTGCGTGTGCCCTGGCGCTGGTAGGAGTCGCTGCCGCGATGGTCCCAGGAGCGGTTGTCGTCGGTGCCGCCATCGGACGGGCCATACGGCCACGCCTGGTCGTTCAGCTTGGCGTTGCAAGAGTTCAGATCGCGCAGCGTGAAGCCGTCGTGGCTCACCAGGAAATTCACGGAGCTGGTCGGGGAGCGCCCATCGTCACCAAACAGCGACCAGCTGCCACTCAGGCGATCCGCGAGCCAGCCAGGAGTCACCTCCGCCGCCCCGAGCCGATTCAAGTCGTCACGCAGCTGGTCGCGGTAGGCTCCGTTCCACTCCGCCCAGCCAGCGGGGAAGTGTCCCAGCTGGAACGTACCGGCACCGGTTCCCCACGGTTCAGCGATCAGAGGCACGCCGGGCAACTCCGCGACTGCGCGGTGCAATATGCCCTCCGGGTCGTCGCGGTCGAACTCGAAGCAGCCACGATCGCAACGGTTGCCGAGGATGGGGGCGAGATCGAAGCGGAAGCCATCGACACCAAGCTCCTCGTGCCAGTAGCGCAGGGAGTCCAGCACCAGGTCCCGCGCCAATGGACTCCGCGCGGCAAGGTTCGGCCCGACGCCGTTGTCGTTCTGGTAGCCCGCTGCGTCCTGACCGAGCTGGTAGTACCCCGCGTTGTCGACTCCACGCCAAGACAGCAAGCTGGCGACGCTCCCGCCGCTGCCCCACGCGCCGCCTTCCCCGGTGTGGTTGTACACCACATCGACGAAGACCGAGATCCCGGCGTCGTGAAACGCATTCACCATCGCTCGCAGCTCGCGCGTCGGGCCTCCGGGAGACTTGTCCGAAGCGTAGCGACGATCCGGCGCGAAGAAGCTGAGCGAGCTGTAGCCCCAGTAGTTGTCGCCGGAGGCGGAGTTGGGGTCGAGGTCGTTCTGATCGTTTTGAGTCTCGTGCAGCGGCAAGAACTCGATCGCAGTGACCCCCAAATCCGCGAGGTACTGAGCCTTGGTCGCCGCCCCGGCGTAGGTCCCACGCAGCGCATCCGGTAGCGACGTATCCGCCTGGGTGAAGCCCCGCAGGTGGACTTCGTAAATCACCTGTTCGGCGAATGGTCGCGCCGGAGCGGGGGTGAGCGGAGCAATGTCAGGTTCCAGGACGATGCCCTTGGGAGCGCTCGGCGCGGAGTCAAGGTCGCGGTTGGCGTCTCCCGACTGAAACCCGGCACCGCTCAGCTGCTGCGAGTTGATGGGGTCGTGGGAGAGCTCGAGCGCGTAGGGGTCCCACACCAGCTTGTTCGGGTTGAAGCGGTTGCCGTCGACATCCACATCCGCGAGGAAACCTGCATCTGAGCCTGGCACCCAGCTCGGGTCGTAGATCCAGTTGGGGCCCCACACCCGGAGACCGTAGTAGCGCGTCCCCGTCAGCCCAGCAGCGGCGAGCACCGAGTGATCCACTTGGGCAGAAAAGGCGCCATCTCCCCGAGGCTCCAGCTCGACGCGCAACAGCTCCTGGCCCCCAAGCGCCTCGGCGTAGAGCCACGCCTCGATGCGCGTCGCCGTATTGCTCCGCACGGCAATTCTCAGGTTGTGCGTGTCATCGAAGTGCGCGCCCCAGGGCAGCAGCTCCGGCGGGCCTGCGTCGTTGGGGCCGGCGTCCTCGGCTCCCGCTGTGCCACCAGCAGGCCCTGCGCTCCCGACGCCGCCTCCGAAGGCCGCGCCGGCTGCTCCCGCGCTCCCGCCCGTGGCCGCCCCGTGGGAAGGTCCATCGGCGGCTGCGTTGCACGCTCCGATCAGCGCCGCGCACAGGCACCCGACGCTGCCCAACCCCAGACCCCGCGGGAAGCTTCTCCGGCCGTTTGAACGCTGCATCGAAGACCTCGGCAACCGTAACTCATTCTTGAGTCATGGTCTGGAAAAGCCACTCCTTCGCTATTTTGCCCGTGAAAATGTGGGTCCTGCGCGGGGTCTGCAGGGAAGGAAACGCAGCGCGTCACACGAGCCGCCGTGACTCCAGGCCTGCTACGAGGCGCTCGACTAGACTGCAGGCGTGTTCGACTTCCTCAAGCGCCGCAAGCGCGAAGCACTGAAGCAAACCCCGCTGAACGCCCAGCAGCGAGCGATCCTCGAGCGCAACGTGCCCTACCTGAAGCGCCTGACGGAAGCAGATCGCCAGGAGCTCGACGGCCTCATCCAGATTTTCCTGGCAGAAAAAGAATTCGAAGGCTGCGGCGGCCTGGAGCTGACCGACGAGATCCGCCTCACCATCGCGGCGCAGGCGTGCATCCTGCTGTTGCATCGGGAGACCGACATGTACCCGGACCTCGACGTGATCTTGGTCTACCCGAGCGCCTACAAGGTCCCGGCCGGGCACGCCGAAGGTGGCATCGTGCTCGAAGGCAACCAGACGCGCCTCGGGGAGTCCTGGACCCGCGGCATCGTGGTCCTGGCATGGGACCACGTGAAGTCGGGGGCCGCGCAACCAGCGGATGGTCAGAACGTGGTGCTCCACGAGTTCGCGCACCAGCTCGATGGCGAAGACGGCGCGATGGACGGCGCACCCGATCTGGGTACTCGAGCGCGCTACACCTCCTGGGCGCACGTACTGGGTGACGAGTTCGCCGATCTTTCCGAACGGATACACTCGGGCCGGCCCAGCGACATCGACCAGTACGGCGCAACGAACCCAGCGGAGTTCTTCGCGGTGATCACCGAGATGTTCTTCGAGAAGCCGGTGGCGCTGCGCAAGCGGCACCCGGAGCTCTACGAGGAGCTGGCTGGCTTCTATCATCAGGACCCGGCGACCGAGAGCACCTGACCGCGTCGATCGCCGAATAAACATCGCCCGCCGGAGGCACGGAGGCTTCGGAGGTGCGCTCGACCCCGCACAAAGCAAACAACCCGCGCGTTTCCGTGCGGGTCGTTCGTGCGATGGGTCGCTTCGCTAGCTCACTTGTTGCGACGTCGGCGGCGCAGGAACATCGCCAGGCCGAGCGCACCCACGGCCCACGGCACGGGCTTCGCCGGGTCCTTCTCGGGGGGCG
>JAUILJ010000012.1 GCA_030433055.1 Polyangia bacterium | reverse complement strand
TGCCCCCCAGTGGCCTCAAGATGCGTTGCCCGAAGTGCGGCACGACGTTCAAGGTCGAGCCGCCGGCGGTCGACAATCGACGCACGGGACCGAGTCCGGTGTTGGGCGCGAGCCTTGGGATGGACTCGGGACCGAGCCAGCCGCCTCCGGTGCCTCATCGCTCCAAGAAGCCTACCCAGGTCGGGGTCGGAGTTGGAATCGCAGGGCTTGGGCTCGGCGGTGGCAAAGCACCTCCGCGGCCCGCGCCGAAACCGCCGGTGCCCAAGCCCGCGGTCTCGAAACCTGCGTTGCCCGATCCCAACTTCGACGAGCTCGATTTGCCCGCGGTGGGTCAGCGCCGAGACGCCGCGGACTTGCCGGCACCGGTAGCCCGCAATCCCCACGTTGATTTGCCGTCACCCGCAGCTCCCCGACCGGGTGGGACCACCGGCCCGCGGCCCCAGATGGAGTCGTTTGGCGAGGTGGACCTGCCGTCCCTGGGTGGTGGCCCGAAGCCTCGATCTGGATTCGAAATCGATTCAGACCTCCCGGCGCTCGGGGGCGGGGGCAAAGGTCTGAGTTTGGACGCTGACCTGCCAGCGGTCGGCGGCGCAGGCGATTTCGATTTGCCCAGCCCTGCGCGCGGTGGGGCTGATCTCCCGAGTCCGGCCGGCGGGTTCGGAGAGATCGACTTGCCCACTGTGGGCGGGGGCCGCGATCTCCCGAGCGTGGGCACTGGAGATCTGCCTGCCGTCGCTCCCCGGGGCGGTTTTGATCTGCCTTCTCCTCGTGGAAATGACCTCCCGTCCCTCGGTGGCGACCTGCCCAGCGTCGCGAGAGGTGGGATGGACCTCCCGTCCCCCGCTGCGGGGCTCCCGAGCTTGGGGGGAGATCTGCCATCACCTGCGGCTTCGCTTCCGGCGCCTGCGGCGGGCTTGCCACAGGTCGCAGCCGGGCTCCCTCAGACTGCAGCTGGGCTCCCCCAGACTGCAGCTGGGCTCCCCCAGACTGCAGCTGGGCTCCCCCAGACCAGCGCGGGGGGAGGGAATCTACCGTCTCCCCATCAGGGTGGAGCGTTTGGCGAGATTGACCTCGGTGGCAGTGTGCCGCCGCCACGCGCCAGCATGGATAGCCTCCCGGAAATCGGGAGCACGCCTCCTCCGCCCGGAGCAGCTCCGCGTGGAAACATGGCGTCGGATCCTTTCGGTGAGGACCCGTTTGGCGCCCCCGCACGAGATAGCGATCCGTTCGGGGCCCCGCCTCGGGATAGTTTTGGGGCCCCGCCGCGAGACAGTTTTGGCGCACCGCCACCGGCCCCAGACAGCTTCGGGCCGCCCCCAGGGTCGCCTGGGGACTTCGATGAGTTTGGTGGCCCGAGTAGCGCGCCCACCTCCGACAACTCCCTGGTACGTCAGGCGGGCGGGGGCGTTAGCTATGGCGAGGTCAACCTCGGAGACGAGGGCGAGGTCGGTAGTCCCGTCGGAATCGAAGGCGGGGGTGACGATGACATGGAGTTCGGCGCGATCCCCCAGGAGGATCAGCCGCGCCCCAAGGCCGGGTCGCAGCCGGCCGTGGGCACCCACGTACAACTGCAGGTCAACGCGGCCGCCGCCGAACAGCAGCCGAAGCGGGGCAAGGGGCGGATCGTCTTGGGCATCGCGGTCGTGGGGCTGCTCGCCGGCGGCGCGCTTGCGCTGGTGCCCAGCGTGGGTCCGTTCGGGGCGTACTGGATCCTCGACCAGGTCAAGAGCGGGGAGTATCAACAGCTCGTTCAGACCACCGTAAAGAATACTCGTGCGGAAATGGCCAAGGACACGTTCGCCTCAGCGACCGCGGCGTTCGACGCCGTAGACCGCACGCGCGCCAAAGAGGAGCGCGTGAAGCCGCTCGCCGCCTACACGGCGTTCACTGGCTTCTTGAGTTCCCTTCGCTTCGGCGTGGACTCCAAGGTCACGGCGCGGGCCAAGGTGCTGCTTCAAGAGCTGAAGGACGCTACGGACGTCGACCAGCTGGAGCTGGCGCGCGCCGCGGAAGCCGCGAGCGACGGCAACCTGGCTCGAGCGCGCCAGGTGCTTACACGCATCAGCCAGCGGGATCCGCAGAACATCGACGCCCTCGCGGCGCTCGGTGAGGTCGAGCTACTCGCGAAGGATGCGAAGGCAGCGAACGATGTGTGGGCGCGCGCGGCGCAGGCAGAGCAGTCCCCCCGTACCGAGTTTGGCTTGGCCCGCGCGAAGCTCTTGGGAGGCGACACGAAAGGCGCTGAGCAACAAGCGGAGAAGGTGCTCAAGGCCAACCCCGAGCACGTCGGTGCCCGCATTCTACTCGCTCGCGCAGCCTGGTCCGAACACGAGGAGGACAAGGCCCTCGAGTTGCTCTCGTTCCTGGACAAGCCCCAGAACCCTGCGAGTCCCTCGGAGGTGGTCGAAGGGGAGACGCTGCGCGGCGACATTCACCTGTCCCGATCGCGCATCACCCACGCGGAGAAGGCTTATCAGAAGGCGCTCACCATTTCGCCCAAGGCGGCGGGAGCGCTCGCGGGACTGGGTGACGCGCTCTATCGATCCGGGCGCTTCAGCGAGGCGTTGGCCCGCTTCAAGGCGGGAGTCGAAGCGGATCCCGACAATATCGTGTCGTCCATCGGTATCGCCAAGACGCAGATCGCGCTGGAGCGACTGGAGGACGCCAAAGCCATCCTGAAGAAGCTCGCAGCTGCGCACCCAGACGACGCCCGCGTTGGGCTGTGGTTGGCCAAGTCAGAGGATGCCCTGGGCAATCGCCAGGAGGCCGAAGCGGCGTACAAGAAAGCGATAGCCACCGGGAAAGACGAGGTCGCTGTCGTCGATGCTTACATCGGCCTCGCGATGCTGATGAGTCAGCAAGGGCGCAACGAAGACGCCGAGGAGGAACTCGCGGCCGCGCAGAAGAAGATGCCGAAGTCGCCCGCCATCTTCAAGGCGCTGGGCGAGGTGTCTCTCGCCCAGGGGCGCTACGGAGAGGCCGTCAAGCGTTTCCAGAAGGCGCTGAGCCTGGACAAGAAGGACATCGGTGCAGAATTTCGCCTGGGCGTCGCGTATCGTCGCAATCGTGAGTTTGAAGCCGCGCGGAAATCTTTCGACGCCGTCGCGGAGGTGGACCGGGAGTACCCTGGGCTTGCGCTCGAGCGCGGCTTGCTCTTCGAGGCTGCTGGGCAGAGCGAAGAGGCGCTCAAGGAGTACGAGGCCGCGCTGGCCAAGGCACCCAATGATCCCGATCTCAAGCTGCGGGTGGGTTGCGGCAAGGTGAGCGCCGGGCGCGGCGCCCAGGCGGAGAAGATCCTGAAGGAAGTGCTCCAGGTGCGCCCGACTTCAGCGGAGACGAACCACTGCCTTGGGCGTGCGTTGTTGCTCAAAGGCAACAGCCTGGCCGAGGCGCTCAAGGCCCTCGAGCGGGCGCGTGATCTGGATCCCAATCGCGCCGAGTACCACATGTACGTGGGTTGGGCGGCGAACGAGGCTGGCAATCCGCGCAAGGCCGAGGAAGCGCTGGCCAAGGCGCTGGAGCTCGACAAGGGGCTCGCCGACGCGTACTGGCAGCGCGGCGTGCTGCGCTATCGCCAGGGCGCCGTCAAGGACGCGATCGTGGATCTGCAGAAGGCGCTCGAGCTTCGTCCGACGCGCTTCGAAGCTCACGCCGATCTGGCCGAGGCGTACGATGCTCTGGGACAAGAGCGAAACGCGATGGAGGAGCTCAACAAGGCCATCGCCGCTGACCCTGACAACGCCCTGTGGCGCTATCGCTACGGCAAGCTCTTGAGCGCGAACCGTCAGGACAACGAGGCGCGCGAGCAGCTCGAGAAGTCGATCGAGGTCGCCGAAAAGGAAGATCCCAAGCCGCGTTGGCTGTGGGAAGCCCACCGCTTGTATGCGAAGTCGCTCGGGCCCCGTAAGGAGGCCGTCAAGCACTGGGAGGCTTTCTTGCGCGACGGACCCCGCGACTCCGCTTACCGTGGGGAAGCGAAGGAAGCGCTCAAGAAGCTGGGGCGGCCTTGGGATGGCCCCTGAGGGCAAGCCGGCGTTGAGTTCCGGCTCACCGCCGCGCGTCTGACCAAAGCCGACGGGCTCCCTCAGGGGAGCCCGTCTTGCTTCTCGGTCCCATGGCGGCCCCTACCTGCTGGGGACGCTGAGGCCGGGAGCTACTCGAGGAACGTCTTGAGCGCCTTGCTCCGGCTGGGGTGCCGGAGCTTGCGCAGCGCCTTGGCCTCGATCTGGCGGATGCGCTCTCGGGTCACCTCGAAGTCTTGGCCGACCTCCTCCAAGGTGTGATCGCTCTTCTCACCGATCCCGAAGCGCAGTCGGAGCACCTTCTCTTCCCGGGGGGTGAGGGTCTTGAGCACCTCGGCGGTTTGCTCCTCGAGGTTGCTGGTGATCATGGCCTCCGCGGGATTGATCGCGCTTTTGTCTTCGATGAAGTCTCCGAGGCTCGAGTCTTCTTCTTCGCCAATCGGCGTCTCCAGGCTGATCGGCTCCTTGGCGATCTTCTGCACCTTGCGCACCTTGTCGACCGGCAGCTCCATCTTCACCGCCAGCTCCGCCGGAGTGGGTTCCCGACCCAGTTCTTGCACGAGGTAGCGGGACGTCCGCACCAGCTTGTTGATGGTCTCGATCATGTGGACCGGAATGCGGATGGTGCGCGCCTGATCGGCGATCGCGCGGGTGATGGCCTGACGAATCCACCAGGTCGCGTAGGTGCTGAACTTGTAGCCGCGCTGGTACTCGAACTTCTCGACCGCCTTCATCAGCCCGATGTTGCCCTCCTGGATCAGGTCCAGGAACTGCAGGCCGCGGTTGGTGTACTTCTTCGCGATGGACACAACCAGGCGGAGGTTGGCCTCTACTAGCTCGGCCTTTGCGCGTTCGGTCCGCTGCTCGGCTTCTCGCACCCGCTCGTAGAGGCGAAGGGTGATCGCGCGCCCCACGCCGAGCTCCGCCTCGATGTCGCTCGCCTCGCGCTCGGTGTCTTCCACAGCGTCGATGTAGCGCTGCGCGTCGAGGACGGCCTTGCCTCGCTCCCGGCACAACGACTCCCACGCCTCGGGCTGACCAAGGCACTCGGCGATGCGCTCAGCCAGGGCGCCACGCTCGACACCCAGGTGCCGCTCCAGGTCTCCCCGGCGTGCCGCAGCGCGGTTGAAGGCTTGCACGGCCTTCTTGAGCGAAGAGATCAGCTTGTCGACGGTCTTCTTGTTCAGCTTCAGGTCGCGCAGCGTACGGATGGCGTCCTTCTTCAGCGCCAGCAGCTCGGCGTCCAGCTGGGCGGCTTTGTCCCCGCTAGCCGATTCCCTGCGGGAACGGGCGTCGCGGCTCTTTTTGTCCAGGCGCTTCAGCTTGTCGAGCAGTCGGATCGTCGCGCGGTCCGCCTCTTCTTCGTCGATTTCAGGTTCGTCCTCGGAGCGCTCACGGATGATGTCTTTGACTCGGATCTTGTGCGCCTTGAGCTTTTCGCCCAGCAGCACGAGCTCCCGAACGGCGACAGGCGTATCCAGGACCGCGCTCAGCAAGTCGTCTTCACCGTCTTCGATCCGCTTGGCGATCTCGACCTCGCCTTCACGCGTTAGCAGCGACACCCCGCCCATGCGGCGGAGGTAGATCCGCACGGGATCGTTGGAGCGCAGCGCCTCGTCCGCGCTGCTGGTAGTGGGCGGGGCTTTCGCTGGTTTTGCCTTTGGAGTGGCTTCGGCCTTGGCTGCCTTGGGCTTGGAGGCTTTCTCTTTGGGTCGAGTCTCAGCTGGTTCGCTCGACGCCTCCACGAGGTCGATCGCCGCGCCCTCTAGATGCGACAGCACCTGCTCCATTTGCTCGGGGTCGACGCTGTCCCCTGGCAGCGCCGCAGACACCTCGTCGAAGGTCAAGAACCCCTGGCTCTTGCCGCGGTGAATCAGTTGGCTGACGCGCTCTTCGCTGCTCTGCTCGAGCGCGGGCGCTTGGTTCTCGAGATCGGGCGCCGATCGTTCCCCCGTGTTTGCGCTGTTTCCGTTCTTCGCCCCGTTCGGATGTTTCGCTCCCACCGTCTTCCTCTCAGCCGAGCCTGGACCGTCTTCCCCACGTTCCAAGCAATCCTCAAGACCCGCTCTAGCCGAGCGGTTCACACCCCTAAAAGAAACTCGTCACCTCATCACGCACTTTATTGGTGTGTGAATGAGCTAGCGGCGTCGTTCCCTGGCACGCCTGAAGCGTTCGCTCAAGAGCGAAAGTTCTTGCTCGAAGTCCCCCTGTGCCTGCGCCTGGTGGAGTTCATCCACCACGTGCGCCGCTTCCCGTACCGCTTGCAGCTTCTCCAAGCGTCGTAGGTTGGCTACCAGCTCGCCGCGGCAAGGGTCCAGTTGGTCGTGCTTCGGCGCCGCCAGGCGCTGCGATGCATAGCTGCTCAGCGACTGTGGCAGGGCGCCCAGGATGCTCTCGGGGGCCAGGCTCGTGCGCGCATTGGCTGGGTTTTCAGTGGCTGATTGCACCTGACCCACACTCTCCCACACTTGACGCAGCGCGACATATCCCAGGGCCAGATCGCCCTCGAGCAGGTTCGCCGCCTCCCAACTCACAGCGTCTCCTAGCAGCGATGGGAAGTCGAGAAATGCGCCAAAGATTTCCTGCTCGATCTCATGCGCCTGATTGCGGCTCTTAGCTCGCTCGGGGGGCTGGGGCGCTGCGCGTCCACGAGGCTGCTCGGAGAGCGGGTCGTAGCTGTTGATGCCGCCACGTCGCTCCTCGGCCACGGGTGCCGAGCCGGAGTGAAACGCAGCGCGCCCGTCCCGTTGGCTGGGGCCGGAAGGAAACCGTCGGTCTACCCCCACGCTCGCCTCCAACGCGCGCAGCGTCGCCGGATCGGCGATGCCCAGGCGCTCGGCGACGGTGTCCGCGTAGCTCTTCGCCATCGCGCGGACCGTGGGGTCCTCTTCCTCCTCCATCAACGCCTTCACGCGCTTGATCCGCTCGGCTTTGTCCAGGGCGCCGCTGACCTTCTCGTCGAGGGTGCTCTCGATCAGATACTCGAGCATCGACTGGCTCGCGCCGACCACGCGCCGCACGGCGTCGGCACCTCCTTGGCGTGCGAGATCATCCGGGTCCACTCCGTCTGGGAGGCTCGCCACGCGTACGACGAGGCCCACTTCACGAGCGGGCGCGCGCGCGCTCTCCGTTGCGCGTCTCCCCGCGGAATCTCCGTCGAACAGCATCACTGCCTGGTTGGTGTAGCGTCGGATCTCCTTGCCCTGCTCAGCCGTGAACGCCGTGCCCAGAGGTGCGACCACGTTGGTGATGCCACGAGCGTGCAAGCTCACCACGTCGAAGTTCCCTTCCACGAGGATACATTGGTCGCGCTCGCGCACCGAGTGTCGAGCCTGATACAAGCCGAAGAGCACCTCTCGCTTGCGATAGATCGGGCTCTCAGGGCTGTTCAGGTACTTCGCGGGCGCATCGCTGTTCCCGGTTCCGAGAGGAGACAAGCCGGCGCGCGCCAGCAGCTCTTCTGTCGGCTCCGGCAACGCGCGGCCGCTGAATGCCACCACCCTGCCTCGCAGGTCCAGGACCGCGAACATCAAGCGGTGCCGAAAGCGATCGTAGTGACCAGGCCCGGTCTTACGCGGGACGAGCAAGCCGACGCGTTCCGCAGGCTGTGCGCCGGCGCCCTGATCTCTGAGCTGGCGAGCCAGATTGTCCCAGCCATACGGCGCGTAGCCCACGCGGAAAGCGCGCATGGCGTCGATTCCATCGCCGCTCTGCTGGTCAGGTTCGAGGCCACGCTTGCGCAGCTCGTCCCGTGCTAGCTCTGCCAGCGGGTGCTCCGACAGCATGCGCTCGTAGAACGTCGCCGCCACCGCCCCGGCGTCGTACATTTCCTCGAGGCGACGGCGCTGCTCGGCAGCCTGGAGTCGGTCGCGATCGTCACCGGTCTCCACCACGTCGATGCCTTCGCGCTCGGCGATATGGCGGATTGCTTCGACGAAGCTGAGCCCCTCGTGCTCCATCAGGAAGCGGATCGGATCGCCGCTGACGCTGCAGCCAAAGCAGTGGTAGAAGTTGCGCTCGTCGCTGACGTGAAAGCTCGGCGTTTTTTCTTTATGGAAAGGGCAGAGGCCGATGTGGCTGCGCCCCCGCCGCTCGAGCTTGACGTACTCGCCGATGATGCGGATGGCGTTCATCCGACTCTTGACGCGGTCAACGGTCTCCTGACTGATCATCGGTTGCTCGTGGCGCAGGGCCCAAGGGCCCGAGCGTCTCTCGTTCATACCCTGCGGACTCTCGCTGGCAATACGCGCGAGCTGGGACCCGCGAGCTGGGTCACGTTTTCCTCGAATGTGCTGAGCTTGACTGCTTGAATGTTCAGTATACACTCGGAGCATGCGGCCGCTTCCGGTGCACAACCCGCCCAACCCGTTTCATGGCCAGGAGGTGGAGTATCTGCTGGAAGACGGGGTCGAGCCGCCCGCCCATGGCATGCAGCTGTACGAGGACAGCTCGAAGAGCATCCTCAGCAAGAACGACAGCCCCGACGTGGGCATGCGCTGGAGCGTGAACCCGTACCGGGGCTGCTACCACGGCTGCGCGTACTGCTACGCGCGCCCGAGCCATCAGTATTTGGGCTTCGGTGCGGGGAGCGATTTCGAGCGCCGTGTGGTCTACAAGCCGCAGGCCGGAGCGCTGTTGCGCGCGGCTTTCGAGGCCAGGGGCTGGCAGGGGGAGGCGGTGCTCTTCAGCGGCAACACGGACTGCTACCAGCCCATCGAAGCGAGCTTGCGACTGACGAGGGAGTGCCTCGAGGTGTGTGGAGAGTACAGGAACCCGTTCCACATCATCACCAAGGCGCCGCTCATCGAACGCGACCTGGACCTGTTGCTGGAGATCGCGAAGCACACGTCCGTCGGCGTGACGGTCAGCGTGCCGTTCTGGGATCCTGCCGTCGCGCGTTGCATCGAGCCGGGAGTGGCGACGCCGCAGCGCCGTGTTCGCACCATCCAGCGCCTGGCAGCCGCCGGGTTGGACGTCAGCGTCAACGTGGCACCGCTGATTCCCGGGCTCGCTGACCGCGATCTGGTGCGCATCCTCGAGGCTTGTCGTGCGGCCGGCGCTCGGCGCGCCGGCATGATCTTGGTGCGGCTCCCAGGTGAGGTGAAGCAGGTGTTCGTCGAGCGCCTCGAGCGCGAGCTGCCCCAGCGCGCCGGCAAGGTCTTGGCGCGTATCCGCGAGGCTCGAGGGGGCGAGCTGAATGATCCGCGATTCGGTTCGCGAATGCGCGGAGAGGGCCCCTACGCAGACATGATCTGGAACGTGTTTCGTTCCACGTGCGCTCGCCTCGGCTTCGATCAGGGCGTGGAAACCGATCAGCCAGAGCGCCCCTCCAGCTTTCGTCGCCCGACCGATCGCGGAGGGCAACTGCGCTTGTTCGGCTGAGGTCGCTGGTTCAGGGCGGTGCTGGGGGTTTGGGGGAGAGGTCAGGTGCGGCGAGGTGTCGCGCGGCCTAAGCCGCTGGGCAGCAGGAGCGGACGCGAGCCCCCCGCGGCCTTGGATCTCGCCGAGAAAGCCAGTGATTCGCCAGCTTTGATTCGTGAGCATCGAGCCCCCCACTACCTGGACAGGCCTACAGTTCGCGTTGGCAGAACATGCCGACCGTGCTAGACGCGGCGCGACATCGGGCCAGCTTTTCACAAGGACTCTGGACCCTACGCACTCAGCTCCGCTCGAGCGACCGGGTCACTGGTTTCGAGCGGCTCTCGCCTCCACGTCCCACGTGGCGGCAAGCACCACCCTCAACACTCACGACGCCTGCTGATCGCGGGCGCGGAGCAGAAGCGATAGAGCAAAGATGGCGGAAACGACAGCAGCCGGCGCGGTTGGAAAAATCACCCAGGTCATTGGTCCCGTCGTGGACGTGGAGTTCCCCCCGGGAAAGCTCCCCAAGATCCTGAACGCGATCATCACCTCGAACCCGAACATCTCGAAGGAGAAGGGCAACCTGACGCTCGAGGTCGCGCAGCACCTCGGTGAGTCGGTCGTGCGCGCCATCGCGATGGACGCAACCGAGGGCCTGGTTCGCGGCGGTGAGGTGACGGACACCGGCAGCCCCATCATGATGCCGGTGGGCGAAGCCGTGCTGGGCCGGATCCTCAACGTCATCGGCAAGCCGGTGGACGACGCGGGTCCCGTCGATGCCGTGAAGACGCTTCCCATCCACCGCGACGCTCCCAAGTTCGTCGATCAGTCCACTTCGGTCGAGATCTTCGAGACCGGCATCAAGGTCATCGACTTGCTCGCTCCTTACCGTAAGGGCGGCAAGATCGGTCTGTTCGGCGGTGCAGGCGTCGGCAAGACCGTGCTCATCCAGGAGTTGATCAACAACGTCGCCAAGGCCCACGGTGGTGTGAGCTGCTTCGCAGGCGTCGGTGAGCGGACCCGTGAAGGTAACGACCTGTTCCTCGAGATGGCCGAGTCCAAGCTCGAGAGCGGTGAGCCCGTGCTCAGCAAGACCGCGCTGATCTTCGGTCAGATGAACGAGCCCCCGGGCGCTCGCGCTCGCGTGGCGCTCAGCGCGCTCACCTGCGCGGAGTACTTCCGCGACGAGCAGGGCCAGGACGTGTTGCTCTTCGTCGACAACATCTTCCGCTTCACCCAGGCTGGCTCGGAGGTTTCGGCACTCCTCGGTCGTATGCCCAGCGCCGTCGGTTACCAGCCGACGCTGGCCACCGAGATGGGCGCTCTCCAGGAGCGCATCACCTCGACCAACAAGGGCTCCATCACCTCGGTGCAGGCCATCTACGTCCCCGCGGACGACCTGACCGACCCCGCGCCGGCGACGACGTTCGCCCACTTGGACGCCACGACGGTGCTCTCGCGCGCGATCTCCGAGCTGGGTATCTACCCCGCGGTGGACCCGCTCGACTCCACCTCCACGATGCTGGATCCCAACATCGTCGGTGAGGAGCACTACGCCATCGCGCGCCAGGTGCAGTCGACGCTGCAGAAGTACAAGGACCTGCAGGACATCATCGCCATCCTCGGCATGGATGAGCTCAGCGAGGACGACAAGCTCATCGTCGACCGCGCCCGCAAGATCCAGAAGTTCCTCTCTCAGCCCTTCTTCGTTGCGCAGCAGTTCACGGGCCTCGAGGGTCGCTACGTGCCGCTCAAGGAGACCATCGCGGCGTTCAAGGAGATCTTGAGCGGTGCGCTGGATGATCTGCCCGAGCAGGCGTTCTACCTCGTGGGCAACATCGAAGACGTCAAGGCGAAGGCCCAGAAGCTCAAGAGCGCCGGCTGAGCTTCGAAGGCAGGAGAACTAGATGGCGACAGAAACTCTCGAGCTCGAAATCGTCACGCCGGACGGCTTCGCCCTGGAAGAACAGGTGACCGAGTTCACCGCTCCCAGCGTCGATGGCGAGTTCGGTGTGCTGCCCGGCCACCGTCCGCTACTCGCGGCGTTGGCCACCGGCATCGTGAGCTACAACCAGGACGGCAAAGAGGTGCGCGTCGCCGTGGGCAATGGCTTCGTCGAGGTGAACCAAGACAAGGCGGTGCTGCTCACCGATCACTTCACCACCAAGGAAGACGTGGACCCCGTGCGCGTCCGCCTGGAGCTGAAAGAGACCGACGAGAAGCTCGACAACTGGAAAGACGAACCTGGCACCGCGGAGCACATGCAGCTCATCGCCGACGAGCTCTGGGCGGCGGTGCAGCTCGAGCTGTACGGCGATCCGCCTCCGCCCATCGTTCGGACCTACACCTTCGCTGGTGCAGAGCCAGAGCGCTATCACCTGACGACCGACATCGAGAAGGCTCAGGCTGCTGCAGAAGACGAAGAGAAGTCGCGCGAAGAAGAGTCCAACTGAGATACTTCGCTGAGCCAGCAGCGAAGCCGTCAGCCCAAGGGTTGGCGGCCACCGATGCCTATCACCTGATGGTGACCGCCGAGGCGTTGACCGGACGCACCAAGTCTCATGGCAAGGCGTTCGCAGCGACCTTCATCGGCAAGCGCCTATGAAGGCTCCCCAAGCTGGCGCTTACGGTCCGTGTCAAGTTGTGCCGCGGTCGTAGCTCACGCTCATTGCCGCACGAAGCGGCCCTGATACGCCAGTGGTGCGTTCCTTGCACCCATCGGGCCGATGCCCCCCTCGTTCAGCCTCCGCTCGCGCTGGTCCCGACCTCTCGCAGCGCTCTTGGTCCTCACTGCAGTCGCGTGCAATGAGGGCTCCACGACATCGAAAGACCCGGGGGCTGGTGGCAACGGGGACACCGGTGGAACCAGCGGTGGTCAAGCGGGCGCAGGCGGCGGCTCGAGTGGGACTGCCGGTTCCAGCGGGACTGCCCGCGACGGCGGAACCGCTGGAGACAGCGGGACTGCTGGAGACAGCGGGACTGCTGGAGACAGCGGGCTGGCGGGCGCCGCTTCCGGCGGAACCGCCGGGATCGGTGCAGGAGGCGTAGGCACCGGTGGCGGCGCCTGGGGTGATGACATCGAGCACGGTTCCGGTGACGTAGGAGCCTCGTGTGCGTCTGGCCGCGACTGCCGAGAGGGCACGTTCTGCGACTACTACTCCGATCTGTGTGGCGAAGGAGGTAGCTACCGGGGATCTTGCGCGCTGATCGACGCGAACTGTGAAGCGAGCCAAGCCGCGGCGTGCGGTTGCGATGGCCGAGTGTACGCGACCGAGTGTTCGGCCCAGCGCGCAGGGGTGGACACCGGCGCGCGCTGCAGCGCGGCCGACGCGCCGCTCAATCTATTTCCGTGCGGACCCGAGTTCTGCGACCCCAGCACGCAGTACTGCGAGTTCGAGGGGGGAGACTCGAATGATACCTTCTACGCCTGCCGGGACGCGCCGTCAGGGTGTGGACAGCCAGTGACCTGCGACTGTCTGGATCAGAGCATGGCGAGCTGCGGCGAGACCGCAGGCAACGGCGTAACGGGGGTGACACTGTACCGCTCGTGGCTCTTCTAGCGGGTGAGCAGGCGCGCGCGGAGCCTCAGTCGTCTTCGTCTTCGTTGCGGCGCTCAGCGGCTTGTCGAGATGCCTCGCTGTACACGAGAAAGCGCTGATCGAGCACCAGGCGGTCATCGACGAACAGCCGCACGTTCCACTCGCCCAAAGGATCTCCGGGGGCCAGCTCGAGGGGCGCCTCGAAGCGCTGGCTGCCTTTCGGCGCGACACCACGACCCAGTTCGGTTACCCGGCTAGACGCCGTCGCTCGCTTTCCGCGGGGAGCTGGGCGATCCCACTCCCAGCGAACGGGGATGTCACGCGTCAGTTGCTCGCGAAAATCGACGCGGATCCCCTGAGTCTGCTTTCCTCGGTCGATCTCGAAGGGCACTTCGTTGCGCTCTTGTACCTGACCTCCAAAGAAGATGCCGAAGACCGCTCGCTCTACGAGCTCATCCTTTGGCTTCTCCTCGGGGCAGCCGATCAAGAGCAGCCCGGCGCAGGCAGCGAGCACCGCGCGCCGCTTCAAGCTTCACCTCGCCGGCGCAGTAGTTCTCGCTCCATGCGGGCGAAATCCCGGACACTCAACGTTTCCCCGCGGCGATCGAGATCGATCTCCGAGGACTGCGCAGCGGCCGCCAGGTGCTCTCCTGCGGCGCTCCGCCAGGCATTGCGCAGGGTCTTGCGCCGAGCGGCGAACGCGCCCTTCACCAGCGCACGGAAGAGCGGAGTCTCCTCGGCGATCGCCGGACGGCGGGAGACCAGCTCGATTACCGCGGACTCGACGTTGGGCTGTGGGTGAAACGCAGCCCGCTTCACGATAAACGCTCGCCGCGCCTCGAACGCTGCCTGTACGAAGACGCTGAGCGCGCCGTAGACCTTGTTGCCGGGCTCGGCCGCGACTCGTTCAGCCACCTCCAGCTGGACCATGAACACCGCGCGATCCATCGACGCCGCCAGCGAAACCGCGCGCTCGAGCAGGGGGCCCGTGATCTGATAGGGGAGGTTGCCCGTCAATATCCGAGTTCCTTTTGCCTTCGCGTCGGCCTCGCAGAGCTCGAGCGCCCCTCGCTCGACGTGCCCCGCAAAGCGCTCCCGCAAACAGGGCACCAGGTCGCGGTCGCGCTCAACGGCGATGACGCGCTCGGCGCGCTCGAGCAGTGGCGCTGTCAGTGCGCCTAGCCCTGCTCCGATTTCGATCACTGTGCCACCGTCGGGGCAAGCGAGCCTGGCGATCTTTGCGCAGATGTTCGGATCGGTGAGGAAGTTCTGGCCGAAGCTCTTCTTCGCGTGCAGACCGTGCTCTGTCAGTTGCAGGCGCGGGCTGACGTACTTCAGCTCGGAGTCAGTCATGGCCCCTCGTTGGCTCGCGGTGCGCGACGCTGGTCGTGCACTTCATCGGTTGGCGAGCCCCTGGTGCTTGGGTCGGGTGTGTAGCACGCGCACCCCGAGGCGGCGGAGTCCACGTTCGCCGCGCGCGGCCGCCACGCGCTCACGCATGCTGAGCGCTTCCGCGACGGCGTCCGTGACCAGGTCCGTGCGGGGAAGGCCTGGTTCGAAGGTCATCGGAACCCAGAGCACCTGGCAGCGGCGGCGGGGGAGCTGACTCAGCGCGCGCTCCACGTCAGGTCGCGCCTCGAGATCGGGAGCGGGAGACCAAATGGCGATCATGCTCGGGCGCGGTTTCTCCCGCACGATGCGTGCGAGGGACTGTCCCAGCGATCGATCGGTCGCGTTGCGTTCCGGTTCCTGCCGCGGCGGGGAGCCCATGCCAAAGGCAAGCAGGTACTGCCTCAAGGTGCGCTCGCGCTTCGAGTTGCCCAGCGGCTCGAGCACCTGAAACGGCGCGCGGGGTAGCGCCTTGACTACGCGCCGCGCGACCCTGTCCAGCTCGCTCGGCCGCACGCGACTCGCCGCTTCGGGGTCCAGGGGGCGAAGGTGTTCGAGCACGCGCAGCCCGACGTCGGACTCGTCGAGATCGCTGCGATCTGCGTCCACCGTTCCTGTGTCGTGGGCCAACGCACCCATCAGCCTCCCGAGCTGCCCCACGCCTGACTCCGCGGGGATATAGCACAACACACGACTCGCGACGATCACCAGACCAACGCGATCGCCCTGGGCGAGGTGACGACTGGCGACCGCAGCCAGTTCATCGATGGCAATGTCGAGGGGGGCCTTGCCAGCCGTCCCCGACCAGAGTTCAACGGAAGCGTCGAGCACCAGCCACACGACGTCCCGCTCGTCCTGCTCGTACTCCCGCACCATCAGCTTGCCGCGTCGGGCGCTCGCCTTCCAGGCGATGCGCTTGAACGGATCTCCCGGAGCATGCTCACGCAGTTCTTTGAGCTCTAGGCCCTCACCCGCGAGCGGCCCGGGCCGGCCTGCTTCCGCTCCGTGACGACTACGACCGCCGCGCGCGGTGTGCAGCGCGGTGGAGAACGGCCTAGGCAAGACCTCGATGCCGTACGGATTCGCGAACGTCAACGGCACCTCGAACAGGCCAGGGCTGCCCTGGACTTCCAAGGAGAGCCCATGGATCCCATGTCGGCCCACGCGAGGGGGAGTGACCTTGACGGTGACCTCCAAGCGACCTCCGGCTGGGACCTCGCCTTGGCTTGGCTCTACCTCGATCTCGAGGTCGGGGGAGCCGACCGCACGCAGCTGGACATAGCGTGCCGCTCGAGTATCTCGATTCCGCACCTCCGCCATCAACTCGACGGTTTCGTTGCGCGCCACGCTGCGCACCCGCTCGGGTTGGCGCCAGAGCATCTCGAATCCTGCCGCGCGGATGCGCGCCACGGACAGCCGGGTCACCGCCCGCGCGATGGCCAGGCCCACCAAGATCGCGCCGCTCCAGGCCAGCGCGGGGGCGCTGCGTGCCACGACCGCGATACCCACGGCGATCATTCCCGCCAGGGTGAGGTCAACGGCAGATCGGGTGGGGTGCAGTTGCAACGGCTACTCGGCTCGGCAGGCTACCGCGAGACGGCAATCGCGTGCCGTCGGCGGGAGTGGGACAGACGAGCCTGTGTATAGTCGAGGTCGACTCCTTGCTCCACTCGGCATCACGGCTTGCGTTCGGCCCGGCACCCATCTCTGCTGCTCGCACACAGCTCGAGATAGCGTTGAAGCAGGGCTGCGGCGGTGTTCGCGTCGCGCGAGACGCCGATCCCGTGTTCGTACAGGCTCGACAGCTGTCTGCAGGCTCGCGGCTCCCTGCGCTGACAGCCCTCGGCGTACAGCACCAGCGCGCGGCGTCGGAAGGTCAGTGCCTTGCTGTCCCCCGTCGACGACCCGGAGTAGCTATCCCCGACTCTGAGGCAGGCGTCGGGGGCCCCGCGTGCGCAGCGCAGCTCCTCTTGGCTCAGGGCGTTGCCCGTCAACGGTGGCAGTGAGGCCGAGTGTGCCGGCGTCGGAATGTTCGTGGAGACCGGTGTCGCTGGCAGCTCGGCCAACGGGGATTTTGGGGGTGAGGGGAGCCCTGTCTCGTCACCCACGAGCGCAGCGCTGGCTAGGGGCGCGAAAGGTTCCCGCTCGAGCTGGCGCGTCTCACCGGAGTGAGTCAGCACGGCTGTGAGGGCCCCTACACAGGTGCCTGCGAGCGCGCCCAGCCAGATCCCTCGGTCGATCTTCACCGTGGTTCATCATCGCACGGGTGACTTGATCCAGTAAGCCCGGTTACGGTGCGTCGCGCGTGGCGCCCTCACACCACAGCAGCTTGCTCGCCTTTCAGCCCGATCGTTGCCGCATCCAGGCCATGCTCGACCCAATGCGCTTCATGAAGCGGCAGCTCCGTGGCGCCCGTCGCAGGGCGCGTTGTCTGCATGCTGGCTTCGCGCTCGCGGTCTGTGTGGCGCTCTCGAGCGCCGTCGCCCAGGCCCAGGAGACGACCGTTACCAGCGACTACTCGGAGCTCGAGAGCTATACGATTGAGCGCGAACTGAAGTCACTGAAGCAAGCGGGCAAGCCGGCCGCGGTAGATTCAAGTCCAGAGGGAAAGCAGATCGAGTCGGTCCGCATCGTGCCGCTGGAGGTATTCGACGAACAGGATCCCGTACCCGATTTCGGCAACGAGGTTCACACTACCTCGCGCCAGCACGTGATCCGCCGTGAGCTGCTGTTTCGAGTTGGCCAGGATTACCACGCGGAAGCGATCGAGGAGACTGAACGCAACCTGCGGGCGCTGCGCCAGCTGTCGGTGGTGCTGATCGTGGCGCTCAAGGGTAGCACTCCAGATCGAGTGCGCGTGCTAGTCATCACCCGAGACGTTTGGAGCCTGAGGCTGAACTGGAACCTGAGGTTCCAGGCAGGAAAGCTCGAGCAACTCCTGGTGCAGCCCAGCGAAGAGAATCTGTTTGGTACTCATCGCACAGTGAGCGCGCTCTTCGCCTTGCAGCTTGACCGCTACATCACCGGTGCGACCTACATCAACCCGCGAGTTGGTGACAGTCGTATCCAGGCCGCCGTGACCGCCAACGTGATCTTCAACCGCGACACTGGAGACGCCGAGGGGTCGTATGGTGGCTTCAGCTACGGGCAGCCTCTTTACAGCACCCACACCGAGTGGGCCTGGAGCACCGTCGTGGTGTGGCGAAAGGAGATCGTCCGACGCTTCGTCGGCGGTGAACTCGCGAGCCTCGACACTGGGTTCGGCAGTGTCCCTTACGAGTACCGAAGCGATCAGCTCGCAGGCGAATACTCCATCACGCGGTCGTTCGGCAGACAGAACAAGCTCGACTTCTCCCTAGGAGCCGAAGCTCTGAGTTCGAAGTACGGCATCGTCAACGCGGAGAACTTCGACCCACGGGCACGCCGCGTGTTCCTCGACGAAGAAGTGCCACAGAGCGACACGCGCGTGAGCCCGTTCGTCGGGCTCGAGGCCTACTCGAATCGCTACCTGCGCACGCTGAACTTCGAGACGCTCGGTCTTCAAGAGGACCTCCAGCTGGGACACCGGGTGTTGCTGAAGGTGTACCCGGCGACCACGGAGGTGGGCTCTTCTAGGGATTTGCTCGGGGTGGACAGCGTGCTCGGTTACACCTGGCCTCTGGGTGATGGCCTGTTTCGCGTGCTCGGTTCCTCGCGGATTCAGACTTCGCAGCTGGAGCAGTCTGACGCCGAGGTGGAGGGGGCTGTGCGCATCGCCACGCCTCGCTTCGGCCTGGGGCGCTTGATCTACGACGGCGTGGTCACCAACCGTTTCCGCGATTACCTGAACCTGCGCTATTCGCAAGGCGGCAATACGCGTCCCCGTGGCTACCCGAGCTTCGCGTTCATCGGCAAGGACCGCATCGCGAGCAGCCTGGAGTTTCGCAGTCGTTCCGTTCAGGTGTTCGGGGCCGAGCTCGGGAGCGTGCTGTTTTACGACGTCGGTGATGCGTTCAATGGCTTCGCGGATGCGTCTCTCAACCACGCGGTGGGCCTTGGAGTGCGTGGGCTGCTTCCCATGTTCGATCGTATCGTGTTCCGTCTCGATTGGGGCTTTCCACTGGGTAACCCCCGCTACGCGACCCTTCCGGGCAATTTCGTACTCACCTTCAAGCAGGCGTTTCCCCTTCCCGCGCCGGCGAACCCCAGCGTGACCCAGGGGTTGTCCGCCACCGACGAGTGAAGCCTTGGAGGGGCTCGAGGTCTGTGGACTCGGGTTCACGCTTCGAACCGGCCGCCGAGGACACGGTGTGAATGGTTTGCGCCGGACCGCCCGGATTCATGAGATGAATCCGGGCGACTGGCTGCTGCACTGGGGAAACGCTCGTGTTTGTTGAGCCTCACTCCTCAACCGCTCAAGAACGCGCACCAGCGATGCATCAGCGGGCTGTCCATCAGGCGAGGATTGCGCAGGACCAGCGCGGTCCAGGCCTGAGAGCCGGTTCACGAAGTGAACGGTGCGGAGTCGGGCTGGCCTCCACGGCTCGGTGCTCTGTTCGAGTTCTTGAGCACTGGACAGCGGCTGGGTTGGCCCACATATCTTCGTGACACTGCTTGGGCAGGACGGTGGGAACGCCGCTTGCACCACACGCGGCGATGCTCAGCCGAAGTGCAGAACCGCGCCTTGTTCGAATGGCGCCTTTTGCGAGTGGAAATCAATGCTCCGCGTGGATCGCGCACGAGTTCGTTTGGCGGCGTAGAGCCACCCTTCTTCGCGCGAGGGCAAGATTGTCCCGCTCGCGGCAACCGTGTTTTGCAGCTCGCCACTGCGCTCCACCCCCCAGTGGCCTCGGGCCGCACGAATCACGGCAAATGACGATCGGCCCGCTCAGGCTGCGCCGCGCTGTGCCCCGCGGCAAGCGGATGACGAAATCTGTCAGGACAACTGGTCAAACGGGTAGACGTTGCCCGTGTCAGGCCCAAGGAAGCGAAAGATGGACGTGGCATCGAACCTAGCGTCGTGGCTCGAAGGGGACCTCTCTCCAACCGCCCGCATCTGGTCGGCCGCCGCTCCGGCGCTCGCGCTGGTGGCGTACGTGTTCGGTGGCATGGTGGTCTTCGCCGCGCGGAACAGGCTTCGCGGCGACTTCCATGATCGTGAAATGGAGAAGCGGGGGAGCACGCTGCTTCTCGGAGCGTGGCTCCGCAACTATTTCGCCTGGCTCATGAGCCCCGTCTTCGGCTTGGTGCTCAAGAGTCGGTTGCCGCCCAACGCCATCACCACGCTATCGCTGCTGCTGGCAGGCGGAGCTGGGGTGGCACTCGCTGCGGGGCGCTTCGCGCTCGGTGGGTGGCTTTACGTTGGCGCCGCCGTGTGTGATTTCTTGGACGGCCGGCTAGCGCGGGAGACAGGCAAGGCGAGTGAGAGCGGTGCGCTGCTCGACTCCGTGCTGGACCGCTACTGTGAAGCCGCGGTTCTGCTGGGGCTCGCCGCCTACTACAGCGACAGCTGGGTCTTGTACCCGGTGCTGTTCGCCCTGGTCGGTTCGATGCTGGTGCCCTACGTGAAGGCACGCGGAGAGGCGATGGGCGTCGCCTTCCCCAACATCGGTTTGATGCAGCGTCCGGAACGAATCGTCCTGCTCGGGGCAACCGTCGCGCTCAGCCCCATCGTCGAGGCCATCGTTGTCCCCAACGATCCCGCACCGCTCCACCGCCTCGCGGTCGTCGGTGTGGTCGTGCTCGCGGCGACCACCCAGATCACTGCCGTCCAGCGTCTGTTCTTCGGACGCAAGGCGCTGAGCGATGTGCCACCGCCTTCGGGTGCGTTCGCCAGAGGCAGCATCTTCCGCAACCTCACCAGTTCGTCAGTCGCAACGCTGGCAGACTTCTCACTCGTTGCCGGACTGGTCGCGGGGGGCCTCGGGGCTCCGGTGGCGACGCTGCTCGGCTGTGTCTTGGGCGGGGCTATCCACTTTACGCTCGGTCGCTACTGGGCTTTCCGTGGGGATTTAAAGACGAGTGAACAGGCTTCTCGCTACTTGATCGTGAGCGGCAGCAGTGCGCTGCTGAACTCCGGCCTGGTCGCGGTCCTGTTGCTGCTACCGAGCATGCCCTATCAAATCGCGTGGGTCCTCGTGCGCGGCGCCGTGTTCCTCACCTGGAATCACCCCCTCAGCCGAGACTACGTGTTCGAGCATCGAGGAGTGAAGCAGCCAGAGGCTGCGGAGCCCGACGTCTCGGCTGCTGGGTCGCTCAGCAACGCCTTGGCCTCTGCACTTCAGACGCCGCTCCGGGGCGAGGCTGCGTTCGCCTACGCGGTGAGCACAGGGGACGCGCTGGGGGTCGTCGAGCGTCGGTTCGCTGGCCTCGAGGTCTCGTCAGGCGGCGGCCGCGACCTCCGTGTCGGGCGTCGGGACGACGAAAGCGGGGCCTACCCGCACCCCGCCGACCCGATGCTCCGTACCGGCTGAGTCAGCCCCTCGCCCAAATGATGGCGCCCAAATGACGGCGACGGCGAGCGGAAGCCACTCGCCGTCGCTTCCGCGCAGCGCTCTGGCGCGCCCACTTGCGCACTCGCTGCAGCGGCGGATTCAGCCGCCGCTGGCGCCGAGGAGATAGTGGAGCACGGCCTTTTCGTCGTCGCCGGAAATCTTTGCTTGGGGGGCCATCTTCTTGACCCACTCCGGCCACTCTTCCGCGGTGTGAGAGGTCGGGGCGGGGAGCGCATGACAGGTGGCGCACTTGCCTTCGAACAGCTGCTTGCCCTTCATGATCGTCGCCTCCGACGCGGAGGCATCATGGGACTGAGCGCGCTGGACCATCTCTGGCGAAATTGCGCTGCCGCCGCAGGCGACGCTTCCAAAGGCTGCCACTGCAGTCACTGCCAATCCCCAAAACCAACTCTTCATATCTCGAGTCTCCTTCAATCAGCTCGCACGTTTGCGCGAGAGTCGCGCCTGAACGAGCGGTACTTTGCGCCTTCTGAGGCGTCGTAGCGCGGCTTTCCCCGCAACCGTGAGCAGCAATGCCCTGCGTAGTTTGCCGTCCACCCGTCGGTTACACCAAGTTAAACCCGGACTGCTGGGCGCTGGGTTGCAAGCTGGCTCAGGATCAGACTGGCCGAACTGCTCGCCGATATCCCACCTTGGCCAGGGCCTCTTGGACGATGCTGGCCCGGGCTCGGTGATCGCCCTCCAGCTCCGGCACCATCACGAGCCGGTGAGCCAGTACCGGTTCGGCAACGTCCCGGAGATCCTCTGGGGACACGTAGCCTTTTCCCGTCAACACCGCGCGAGCTTTGGCGGCGCGGAGCAGCCCGAGTGACGCGCGGGGCGAAGCGCCCAGCACCACCTTGGAGTGGTTGCGAGTGAACCCGGTCAGGTTGACGGCGTACTCGAAGATGTCCTCTTCCACATGCACCCGTGCGGAAATGGACTGAAGGTGCAGCACGTCGGCGGAGTTGAGGACGGCGCCCAGCTCAGGCGCGGCAACTCCGTGAGCTTTGAGCATGGAGACCTCCTCGCTCGTACTGGGGTAGCCCATCGGCACACGCACCAGAAAGCGGTCGATCTGGGCCTCAGGGAGAGGGTAGGTGCCCTCGAGGTCGATCGGGTTTTGGGTGGCCAGAACGAAGAACGGGTTTGGCAGCTCGAAGCGATCGCCCTCAATCGTGACCTGCCGCTCCTGCATTGCCTCCAGTAGCGCCGACTGGGTCTTGGCGGGCGCGCGATTGATCTCGTCGGCCAGTACGACGTTCGCGAACACCGGCCCCGCGCGCAGTGAGAACGTGCCGTCCCGGGGCGAGAGCACGTACGTTCCCGTGATATCCGCGGGGAGTAGATCCGGGGTGAACTGGATACGGCGAACCGAGCAGCCGAGGGCGGTGGCGAACGCCTTCACGAGCGTCGTTTTCGCCACTCCGGGCACGCCCTCGAGCAGCACGTGACCCCGCGCCAGCAGGCTCACCAACATCAAGTCCACCGGAGCTACAGCGCCGATGTAGACCCGCCCGACTTGGCGCCTCACGTCGTTCAAGCGCTCGCGCGCGGCTTCGATTTCGCTTACTTGCAGTGCTTGACTCACGCGGCTCTCCCGAGCTGTTCCTCCACGTCGCTCAACAAACGAGTGATGTCTTCTCGCATACGCCGAACGCTCGGCGCCGTCACGCGTAAGGGTTGAGAGGCGACGACTGCGTTTTCGATGCGGCTGAGTTCGCCGAAGACTTGCCTCAGCTCCGCCAGCGTATGAGGGGTGACCCCGCGCTGCTCCAGCTGATGCAGCAGCTCGCTGCTCCCTGGACTACCGAGCTCAAGGCGCTCGGCGAGGCGTTCGCTCAAGGCTGCCTTCAGCTCCAGCATCGCGAGCGCGCGGTGAGTCGTGGGTGCAGCCAACACGGCCGCGCGACCCGCGATGCCGCCCTGGGCGACCATGGGTGTTTGCCGAGCGTAGCGCGGCGCGAGCCGCTTGTAGCTTCGGGTCGCCACGCTGCCCATCCAGACCACGCCGGCCAACGCGATCAAGCCACCAAACGTCAGCGCGACCCAGTCGGGCAGGCCGTCGTCGTGGGTGTCGCTGAGCAGCTCCTTGAAGCCCGACCAGTACTCCTCGAGCTCCTGCATCAGGCCCGAACGGCCACCGAAGTGCCCGGTCTGCTTGAAGCGGTTGACGACGATGAACAGTCGGCCCTGGCGCTTACCCCACGAGTCGTCTTCCACCAGGTAGTCGATCAGACCTTCGGCGCATGCGCGGTTACCGGGGTAACGCAGCATCAAGTTGATGAAAGCCGAAGGGTCTCCCATCGCAAAGAGGCGACCCTTGTCGGCGATGATGCCCGTGACGGCGAGAGTCACATCGGGTTCTCCCACCGCTGGGATGGTGAGTACGGGGGTGAGGTTCGGGTGACGAAAGCCGCTTGGGTGGTTGGTCACCAGCTGCTGCACGTCACGCACCACCGGGTGCCGCCCTTGCTCGTGTCCGGCGACCTGTTGCACCGCCGGCATGGCGATGGGCAGGTTTGAATTCTGGCGCAAGGCTATCGCCGGACGTAGCGGCGCGGAAATGCGATGTATCTGAAAGCGCTCTAGGAAGCTCGCTCCCTTGCCGTGATCATCGAGCACCGCGATGCGCCCGCCATCGCGCATGAACGCGCTCGCCTCGTCGTAGTCGATCTCCACTTCCGGGTGGATCACGATCACTCCGTCCGCGGGCTTGAGATCGCCCCAGTCGAGCGTGGCGACGAGCTGGACTCGCTGCTTGCCGAGTTTCTCGCGAGCTAGCGTGAGCAGATCGCTCGTCCCCTCCCAGCTGGCGTCGTTCAGGCTGAACGCCGCTCGAGCGCTGTGGGCCACGAGCAGCAGCGCGGTCAGCAGCATGGACCACGCCACCATCCGCCTCCCTATGCCTCCGCCACCGATCACTTGGCGAACCATAGCAGCCTGAACCGGGCTTGGTTTTGAGCACGTCGCGGGGGGGAAACGAAGGCCTGGGAGATCGGAGCGCTCCGGAGCGTCGCTGGCGCACCTGTGGTCGGCGCAAGGCACCGGGCGGGATGCTTTAACCTTTGAGCACACCGGGGCCTTTGGGATTGGTTGCCGTGACCGTTCATCAGGGTTGAGTCTCGAGATGAACCGATCGCGGCGTCGCCGCGTCGAAGGTTTGTGCGTTCACCATGATGCCGTGCTTGCTGCCAACACGGTGTCCACACCGCTTGCAGAGTGCGGAAACGCAACTCTTGCGGCAACAATCAGAGCTTACGAGCGCACCTGACACCAAAACCCGCGCTGAAACGAGCCCTTGAGCGCACGCCAACAGAGCCAGAGCCGACCGACCGGCTCACCGGAAGCGTCCCCGATCGGACGACTGGAACGTTCTGCCCAGAGGCCGTCAATGTCCGC
>JAUILJ010000774.1 GCA_030433055.1 Polyangia bacterium | reverse complement strand
CGCAATTCGCTGGAGCGCAGCGCCGGCGTGATCGCCGGCGCCATGCGCGAAAAGCTTGTCGAGGTGACAGGCACGCTGCGCGAAGGCGCCGAGCCGTATCGGGTGGTCGACGAGTTCGAAGCCGAGTTCAACTTCCAGGAGACGATCCACTCGCCAGGCGAGCCGCTGGTCGCACTCATGGAAGGGCTCGGGCTGCGCAGAGGTCATCCAGACTTCCGTAGGATGAGCGGGCTCAGCCAGATGATCCTCGACCCCAGCGACCCCGCGGTGCTCGCACAGTACTGGCAGCGGGAGCCGCTGGTCTACAGCGCGACAGGAGAGCAGACGGCCACTCACGCGCTGATCATCACCACCATGGGGGACACCTCCGTACCGGTCAGCGGTGGCATCTTGGTGGGTCGCTCGGCGGGCATCGTGCCCTATCTGGAGAACGATCCACGCTTCGGCGTCCCCGCGAACCAGCGCTACATCGACACTTACACCACCGAGGGCGTGAACACCCTGAAGCGGTATACAGATCCAGACGGAAACGGTGTTCACTTCGACATCGAGAATTTCAGCGGTGATGACGATCTCTGGGGCAGCGCCATTCCTCGCGCAGACGTGCCCATGCGCATCGGCTTCGAGGGGCAAGACCTGATCGGAGGCAAGTCCGCACACATCGTGCCGTACACGCGCCCCGAGGGGCAGCACGGCTTCGACAAGCCGGGCTGGACGGCGGATCGACTGATCGCGCGCTGCCTGGAGACCTGCACCGAGAGCGGCGATGATCCGTGCGGATGCAGCACCCAGCGCACCTTCGATATCGGCTACTTCATGCTGAACATGGTGGCGCAGTACTTCAACTCGGGCGGGCAGACGCTGTCTTCCGATCTGTGTCTGTCGCGCAACGACTGCGACTTCATCCCGCCGATCCCCGCACCCCGCGACACGGATCAGCTCGAGTAGCGGATCCGTGCTCACCGCAACCGGTCGGGTCGAGTGAGGTCGGGGGTGAGGCGCGCCGTACGTCAGTCCTCACACACCGCGCCGTAACTCCTGACCGTGCACTGGGCGAAACCGAAGTCGGTGCACGCCAGCTGCTGGAGCTTGCCAGCGTTGCACATCACGACGTCTCCGCCGTCACAGTACGACTCGAAGGTCTCTGGATCACACTCGGCAGCCCGACCGCAGAAGGACGCGCTGCCAGTGCTCTGGCAGCTGAATCCCTTCCCCAGGCAGCTGCAGTCGAGCAGCGCCTGAGCTCCATTCACACACGCCGCCAGCTGAGCGCCGTTGCACGCCTGCCCCGAGTATCCGAGGTCGATGCCGTAGCGAGCTTCGCTGACGCACGCCGCACCTTGGCCTTTGCAGCCCGTGTAGCGATCGGGCGAGCCGTTTGGTGGACCGACGTCGCCGCAGCCGAGGTTGTAGTCGGAGCACTTGGGGCCCGTGAGCAGCTTCTTCTCGCAGGTGACAGGTCGACCGTCTTCACACGTGTCTGGCGTGGTCGATGAATCGCACGTGTCCCAGTCGCCGCCCTGGCAGCTACCGCTGACGCAGCTGGCGCCCCACTTCGTGCAATCGATACGGGTCCCGCCTTCACTACCCAGCACCGCGATGTCTCCCACGCAGGTGCCGACGACGTCGCCAGGCTCGGCCCGTGAGAATCCAGCACATGCCCAGGCTGCATCGCAGCCGCCGGTCACGGTCGCCAGGCACTGAGTCATCGACTCCGGGATGACCCAGCCTCCGACGATTCGTCGCATTTCGTCTTGAGTCGTGGCGTACCCGTCGTCCCCCACACACGAGAGGTTCACCATCGCGGCGCGAGCGATCCGGTCCTCGTCGATCAAGTGCACTTCATCTGGACAACTCGCGGGGGGCCAACCCTCCCCCCCAAACCCTGCGGAACCGCCGGCCGACGTACCGGCGCTCCCTCCGCTGGCTGTGCCTGCGGTGCCTCCACTGTTGCTGCCGCTCACACCTCCAGTGCCCCCCGCGCCGAGCACGCCGGGCGGATTTTCCGTCTGACCGCTGCAGCCAGCGGCACATCCCAAGACTACGACCACAAAAGCTTGACGCATCATGGCCAGGCCACTCGCAAGTGTCGTGCCGCGCGATCCGAGAAGTCGCTCAGCTTTTCTTTCGAGATGTGATCGGAAGCTCGGATTGTGCACACTCACAGGGTCGGGCCTGCGCAGTGATTGAACACACGCCGATGCGAATCGACAGGCCAGGAGGCGATGTAGGATGCGTATCTACTCTGGGCGCTTTACCCGGTGCTTGAGTTGGTGGGCGTGCGTTGGCCTGTCCGCGGCGCTGACGGGCTGCAACGGCTCCACCGCCGGCGGAGAGTCAACCGCAGGCACAGGTCCGGGCGGAGACGGCGGCGCTGCAGGAACGACCAACGGCGGCGCTGCAGGAACGACCAACGGCGGCGCTGCAGGAACGACCAACGGCGGCGCTGCAGGAACGACCACCGGCGGAAGCTCGAGTGGGGGCAGCGCAGGCCAGGAACCCGAAGGCACGCGCTTCTGGGAGGATACTGAGGGTGACATGTGCCCCACCGTCAGCCGACCCAGCGCGGCTCAGCGTCCGCCTGCGGGTGGAGGGGGTGATCAGGTCGTCTACCTGGTGATGAACCAGGTGGATCTGGGAGATGGCGGGCCCGCCATGACCGGCGACCAGAACGCGTGGAAGGGGATCGGCTTCAACCTCGACCGGAGCTGCAACACAGCCACCTGGCCCGACGGCGCGCTGTCGGGAGGCCAAGTCAGCACTTGCCCTCAGTTGAAGGACAAGGCCTGCAAGAACGAACTCCAAGACAACTTCGACGGAGAATACTGCCGTGACAACGCCCTCGGTAACCTCTTCGCCCTTGCGAGGCTATCGCCCGCCGTCGGCGATCCGTTCCGCCTCAACGGCGGCGACTGGAACTGCGCCCTGCGTCAAGGATCCATGGGCATCGTATTCAAGATCAGCGACTACAACGGCAACTTGAATGACGATCAGGTCCGCCTCGATGTTTACTCGTCTACGGGCGTCACCCAACCGGCGAACTGGAACTGCCGCACCGGCCCCAGCGACTCGGACCCACTGGATCCAAGTTGGCCACATCAAGCCGAGATCCCCCGCGCAAAGACATTTCAGGTTGCGGATCGCGACCTCGCGAGCCCACCCAGTGGCGGCGAAATACCCGCCTCGAAATGGGCGGACCCGAGCGCCTACGTGCGCGCCGGTTGGCTGGTCGCGTCTCTGCCCGAGTCGACGGAGCTCTGGTTCAGTGGATTGAGCGCGGAAACGCCGGGCCTACGGTTCGTGCTGAATCACCCGGTGATCGCCGCTCGCCTGGAGCAAGACAGCGACGGGCGCTGGCTCTTCAGCAGCGCCACCCTGGGGGCAACCAGCAAGCCAAGCGACATGATCACGTCCTTCCGCGAGATCGGCTTCTGCGAGAACCTGTGCGATTCGTACACCACGACGCTCGGCTACCTCAGCCAGGGCGTGGACATGCTGTCCTCGAGCTTCGAGCCGATGCCCGACCAGCCGTGCGATGCTCTCAGCTTCGGCATGGCGTTCAGCGCCAAGCAGTACGACAACTTCCAGGTCGTGAGTGTCCCGCCTCCGCCTGACGTCAGCGGAGGCAAGTGCGGTGCCCCACGGAATCCGGACGTACCCGAGCCGGGCTGCACGTGTCAGCCCGGTCAAGGTTGCGTGCCGCAGTGAGACCCGGCTAGCCGCCATGAGACCGGGCTAGCTGCAGTGAGACCGGGCTACTTGCAGGTCTTGACGGCTGCGTTCAGCGCGCCGCTGCCCGCTCCCATGGCGTTCGCGGCTCCGACGATGCCCTTCGCCTGAGCGCAGTTGCCGTTGAAGGCGGCGGCGCGCGCAGCGTTCGGAGCAGCCGAGCGCACCTTGGACTGACAGGTGGCCTTCTTGCCAGCGTCGGTGCACTGGCGATAGTAGTTCGCCGCAGCCGCCGGGCTGCTCGAAGCCACCGCGATGCACTGGTCGCACGCCGCGGCGTTGCCCGCTGGCTTCGTCGAGGTGGGTGCTCCGGTGGACGTCGGCTTCGTGGTCGCCGTCGCAGGAGGCTTGCTGGTCGGGTCCGTCTCTGCGGTCGCGCTCGAGTCGGTGTCCGTGCCTTTGCCCCCGCCGCTTCCGGTGGCGGGCGGGTTCTCTGGCTGGACTTCAGTCGCAGTCCCGCCAGCGGTCGGGCCCCCGGAATCGGACTCGGGGATCACGATCGGACCGTCTGGCCCATCATCTCCCCCGCCGCGCGCCAGGAGCACACCCACGATGGCAAGACCGAGCACCCCCATCACCA
>JAUILJ010000773.1 GCA_030433055.1 Polyangia bacterium | reverse complement strand
TATGCCCAGTCCAAGAAAGCCAACGTACTCCTCGCCGTCGAACTCGACCGGCGCTACGCCCAAGACCAGATTCGTGGCTACGCTGTGCACCCGGGGGTGGTGGTTGGCACGAAGCTGAATAGCTCCGCTGGCCCCGAGGCGCTGCGAGCAATGGGCCTGGTAGACGAAGACGGCGCCCCGATCATCGATCCCGAGCGAGGTAAGAAGAACCTGGCTCAAGGCGCTGCTAGCATCTTGTTCGCCGCCACGAGTCCGTTGCTCTCGAACATCGGGGGTGTCTACATCAAGGATAACGACATCTCCGCGCTAGATGACGAGCGGCGAGCGCTTACCGCCAACTACATCCCCGCGGAAGCTCATTCGAGTTCGATCGATCCGCAAGACGCCCGGCGGCTGTGGGATCTGAGCGAACGCTTGCTCGCGTGACCCCTGCCGACGTTCCGCTCCGAATCAGCCACGGAACATGATCGCCAGGTCGGTGATCCCGGGGTCCTTGCCCAAGCGGGTCAATGCCGCGGTCACCTGGCCGCGGTGATGCGTCTGGTGGTTGAACATGTGGCTGACCGCCTGCCACATGGGATGACTGAACTCCAGCCCCGTAGTGGTCTTGTAGCTGATGGTCGCGAGCAACCCCTGCTCCTCGAGCTCCTCGACCCATGCGTCGATGTCAGCGTCGGTCTTGCGTCGCTCCGCCTTGAAAGCTTCCCAGTCGTCGTAGAGCAGGTGATCGAGGCCCGTGATTTGGATCGGGCTCCCGTCCGCCGAGCGAGAGACATAGCGCTCGCGATCCTTGGTGAAGCGGAGCATCCAGGCGCGATCCGCCAGCAGCAGGTGGTTCAGCGTCGCCAACACGGACTTGAAGAACAAGCCTTGGTTCGAGCGCAGCTCATGGTCGCTGAGGGTGTCGCACACGCTCAGCAGCTTCTCGTTCATCCACGCGTTGTAGCGGGACATGCCGGCATAGTGCAGCACCAGAGACATTCCGCGAGCCTAAGGCCACCCGGCAGACGCAACAAGTCCCCCAACTGTCGCAGCTCAGCTCGAGGCGAAGTTGGCTCGAAGCCAGGCGCGCCGGGCCGCCAAGAGCCGCTCGTTCGACGCCGTTTCTAGCGCGCGCCGCGACAATACTTGACCAGACCGTCCGCGTAGCGCCTCAGAGACCAGCGCATCAATGGCCCCGCCAGGCCGTGGATCTTCGCGAATACGAAGCGCGGCTCATACGCGACAGTCCAGGTGAGCTCGCACCGACTGTCCCCGAGCGGCCGAATTGAGTAATGCTCACCGAAGCGCCACCACACTCGCTGCGTTGCCCCACGAAAACAGAAAGCCATCTCGCGCTCGGGCTCCCAGGCGATGAACCGCTCGTAGACTTCCATGCCACCGATGAAGAACACGGTACGCTCCGTACCCACCTCGTAGGGCTTGGGCGTCGTCCACTCGACTTCGACGATCCCCGGCGCGGCCCACACCGGCCACGATTTTGGATCCTCGAGGATCTTCCACAGCTGCTTCGCGGACACGTCGAGTTCGCGCACGAACTGGTGGCGCACCGGCGCCGCGCCCGCCTGGCTCTCACCGACCCCGAAGAACTCGACGCCGAACGGCTCGCACTCGTAGACCGAGTCCGACGCCTTGCGCGGCCTGGGCATCGGCGGAGCCGTCCGCTCTGAACCTGGGCTGACTGAGTGTTCGATGGCGCTGGCGGTCATGCTTCTCCCCCTCGACCGCACTGGCTCGCGCGGCTGAAAAACTCGTTGGGCAGAACGAGCCCAACCGACTCACAGGGTAGCAATCCGCGAGGATGCTCCCAATACCAGGCGCGCCGGCTACCGACGGTTCTTGGGTACGGAAAGCACCTGGAGCCTTGCTCACCAGGCACCTGCTGTCAGACTCGCGTCGTATGCATGGAGTCCCGGTGTTTTACGCCCTCGACGCGACGCTCGCCGACGCGGCGTTCGCCAAGCTTGCGGAGCTCTCCGAGCGAGCCGCCGGCCGCGCGCTGATCGTCTGCGCGCCGGAGCGGGAAGCGCAGGTCCGCGCAGCAAAGAGCCTGAAGGGCCTGGAACTCTACTTCGAGCACGCTCAGCAAGATCCGCCCCATACCCGTGGCCTACCAGCGCTCGCGCTCGAGCCTGAGCCAGCACAACTACTCGACCTGATAGAAGACCGCCGCATTTCCGTGGTGATTTACGTGCCCAAGAACGAAACGGAGCTGCGTCACTTCACCCAGGCGTATCCGGAGTGCGCCAGCGTCTAGCAGGACCCTGCCCGGCCGTTCGAGGTGCGATGGGAACGCGCGGGGGTGCAACCGGCGAATGGGACGTCGCCACATCGACCGTCGCCTGGGTTGGGGGTGAGAAGCGCGCCGTGACCCAAGACGCCAGGCGCGGGAAACGCCACGCCAGCTCGTAGCTCCTGGGGTAAATGACACGCGCTTTGCCCTGCTCCAGCGCCCCGCACAGCTCCTCCACGAGCCCGTCGGCGCTCCCGACCGGCGCCACCTGACTCGCCCAGGTCGACTTCAAACCGCGGCGCGCCTCCTGCTCGAGTCGAGTGCGCACCGGACCAGGATACACCGTCAATACATTGATTCCGTGCGGCAATAACTCTACCCGCAAGGTCTCTGAAAAGTTCGCGATGCCGGCTTTGGCGGCGCAGTAAACGCTGCAGCCTCGGAGCGGCGCAACGCCCGCGAGGCTGGCGACGTTGACCACGGCGCCGACACCTCGGCTTCGCATCTCGGCGCCCACCAGCTGAGCCAAGCGAATCGGCGCCATCAGATCGAGGCCGAGGAGAGCTGCGGTGCGCTCGGCGCCGAACTCCGTCGCCTCGCCCACCCACATCACGCCTGCGTTGTTCACCAGTACGTCGATGGGGCCGTGCGCGGCGCGCAACCGCTCGAGCAGCGACGGCAGCAGAGCGAGCTGAGTGAGGTCGACGCAAAACGCGTCGGCCCCTCCGAGCTCCACCGCCAACGCGCGGGCCGGTCCCTCATCTACGTCGACGAGGCTGATACGGGCAGCTGGCCAGCGGCGTCGCACGGCGCGAGCCAGAGCCGCACCGATGCCATGACTGGCACCGGTGATCACCCAGTGCCCTTCGAGGCACGAGTTCAGCGGCAGTCGATGGCGAACCACAGCACGAGCTCCGGGCGCTTCCCATCGAACATCGCAGGCCCCAGGTAGAGATCCTTGGCGACCTCGCGAAGCTCGTCACGGATCACGCGAATGAAGAACGGGTTCTCCGGTTTGTCGTAGTCGAGGCGAATACACGGCTTGCCATCAATCGCCGACGCCTCGACGAACGTATCGAAGGGGAAGCGTTCGCCAAGCAAGATGACCCGGTTGATGCCGGCGCCGCGCTGACCAGCCCGGTCCTGGGTAGAGAACGACTTGCCACGCCACGGAAACAGCGCCCCGCGAGCGAGACGGGCCAGCACCCGGCGCGGTGTGGACCTTCCAAGGCCGCCCGCCAAGGTCAGCATGCGACCCCTGGGCGCTCCTTCGAGCTCGGACAGATCGAAGATCTCTCCCGCTTCGTACAGGGCTCGGAGCTCGCCCACGCTGAGCCGGGCGAGGTCGTCAGGCGTGAGATGCGGTTTGGTCTCGACGGTCGCACGGCTGGTGCCCGCCGACTGGACGCTCATTTCCATTTCATTTCCCCACGGTTAATCGCTCGCTTCGCGCAAGCCAATCAGACGAGAGCCACAGCAGCTCCCGCGAAACTCAGGTCATGACCGGAGCGGCGATGGCATCCCAGGCCGCCGCCTCGGCCTCGGCGACCAACGCGTCGCTCCAGGGCAAGTAGCCCTGCCGATAGGTCTTGAAGAGCTGAGCAAGGATCCCCCATACGATGACGAGGAGCACCATCCCCGGCAGCGGCTTCACGTCGCCGCGCACGGACTCCAGCTCGAAGAAGCTCGCGAAGGCCTGCAAGGATGCTTCTTCCAGCGCAAGGCTCTCCTGATCGAGGTACGCGCCGTGGTGATGGAGCTCCAGGAACGCGAGTTCATCGCCACGGCTCCGGGCATGCTCCACGATGCGAAAGAAGAACCGACGAAACTGCTGGCGCGCAGTCGCTCCGACGGAGAGCTTGGTTGCCCCCGGTACGTCGCCGCCAGCCACGCTGCTCATGAAGCGCGACTTCGCCTCGCGATACAGGACGTTGACGAGCACTTCCTTGCTCTCGAAGTGCCGGTACATGGTGCCGGCGGCCACACCTGCGCGAGCCGCAATCTGCGGCACCGTGGTGCCATGGAACCCGCGGGCGACGAACAGCTCCAGTGCCGCCTTCAGGATGGCGCTGCGAGTCTCTGCCGGGC
>JAUILJ010000772.1 GCA_030433055.1 Polyangia bacterium | reverse complement strand
GCCATTGTTCTCTACGTAATACTCGATCTCCTGATCGCGCTCTTCAGTTCCGATCAAGATCTTCGGTTCCTTGGGGCAAGCATGCCTCAAGGCGTTGCTGATCAAGTTGAGCAGCACTTGTTCGAGAGGAGTCCGCTCGGTCAGCAGTCGGAGGTGTGGCGAGACCCGTACTTCAGGGACGCTGCTTGGCGCCAAGAGCTCAAGTACTTCATCGACCAAGCTACGCACGCAGAGAACCTGCGGTGCGTCGTTGCAACGACCTACGCGGCTGTAGCTGAGAACGCCGTCTATCAGCCCTTCCATGCGCAGCACGCGCTCTTGCATCAGCACCAGCTGTTCCCGGGTCTCGGAGCCAGCTGGTGCATCGAGATCGCTTTCGAGCCACTCGGCGATACGACCGAGCCCTCGCAGGGGCGCCTTGAGATCGTGGCTCACCACGTAGGCAAACTGGTCGAGCTCGCGGTTGGATGCGGCGAGCTTGCGAATCACTTCTTGCGAGTGCGCGACCAACACCGCGTGTTGCAGCGCGACCGTGACATGGGGCGCGAACTCGAGCGCAGTCGTCTCCGATCGTTCATCCAGGGCACCGCTACGGTGGTGCCCGAACAGCAGACCGCCGATCGCCACACCGGCCGAGATGATGGGCACGACTAGGCAGCTCACGAACGGAAGCTCGGGGGGGTGAGGTCCGTCGTTCAGCGCTGGGACCGCAGCTACGTCGCTGATCCGCACAGTCATCTCGCGGCGCAACGCTTCCTGTACCAGCGCCATGACGCCGCGCGGAAATAGTGTCGTTGGCGCGTGGTCTGCGCCGCTCAGTCCAATCAAGCGCAGCTCCGCTGAGTGTTCCTTGCGATGGAAGCAAGCGCCGAGCTCTGCGCCAACGACCCGTGTTGCCAGGTCCATCGCAGACTGCAGCAGCCTGTCACCGCCGAGCTCGGTGGGTAGCGCGCTGATCCGGCCCTCTGCTGGTGACACGAACCCCTGCATGTTCCCCACCTCGTCATCGCTCCTTGCTCGCGTCCGGAATGCGCGACGCACTAGATCTTTTGGTGGAGACAACCCGGGGTCAACCTCACGCGCAGGGCATAATTTCCCTGTGGTTTTGGCTGTTGGGTCTTTGTGCCACGCTTCTTGGGCGCGTTGGCGTGGACGTTCGGGTGACAGTGTATAGAAATACGGGGATCTGAAATCCGACGAGGGCGTCGGCACGCTGCGTGCTAGCGAGCTGGTTCCCGAACTGGATTACGCGGGCATCACCGACTACCGCCGGACGCTACCCCCAACGCACGGAGTAGATCGGCGGCAGGTTGTTGGCGGCGCAGGCCCACGTTTCCCCGCGGTCTTCGCTCACGTAGAGATTGCCCGTGGTGCTGCCGAAGGCCAGGCAGTCGCCCACGCTGCTCAGGGCATGGCGGTAGACCACGTCGTAGGCGTGTTCCTGGGGCAGACCGGCGCGTAGCTGCTCCCAGCTTTCGCCGCCGTCCTGAGTTCGGGCGACGAACAAGCTGCCTTCGATGGTGGTGCGGTGCTGGTCGCTCTTGCCCGGAACCACCCAGGCAGTGCGCCCGTCGTTCTCATCGACGGCGACCGGGAAGCCGAAGTGGACACCTTGGTCTGGTGCGCTGACCTTTTTCCACGTCTCGGCGCCGTCTGCGCTGTAGAAGACGCCGCAGTGGTTCTGCATCCACACGTGGTCTGGCTGGCTTTCGCACAGCTCGACGTAGTGGGGATCGTGCCCCCACTCCGCGCTGGGATCTGGCAGGTAGTCCATCAGCAGGCCCTTGTTGCGGCTGCGCCAGCTCTTCCCACCGTCGGTCGTCTCCAGCACGCCAGCGGTGGAGATGGCGACCATTAGGCGTTGCGGATCCGTGGGGTGGGTGACGATGGAGTGGATGCCTGGGGCAAACTCCCCTTCCGAGGCGGGCGTGCCGAACCAGTGGGTCATGCCGTTGCCGTCGCCGTTGAATAGATCGCCGCCGCGCGACTCATGGTTCCAGAGCGGCAGATTCAGCTCGAAGCTCTCACCCCCGTCACTCGAGACGAACAAGCCGCCGGGGATGGTGCCGACGTAGATCTTGCCGTCTTTCCCGAAGGAGATGGCCCAGAGCTTGAGCAGGGTGGCAGCGCGGAACGTGAACTTCTGCTGAGGCGCATCCGGGTCCGCGTTCTCCGACGGATCGGGTGGCGCCAAGTAGCGCGCGCCCTCGGGATACTTGATCTGAAAGGCGTCCTCCCAGGTTGCGCCGTTGTCCTTGGAACGCGAGAGCTTGGCCCCCCAGTGGCCGTGCCCAAGAGCAGCCCACAGCGTGCCCGTGTGAGGATCCCTGACGACAAAGTTTACTCCAACGCCCGAGTGCCCGAGCAGCTTGGGCTTGAAGCTGCCGCTGGTCTTTTCTACGGCGAACGTGCCCTTGCGAGTACCTACCAGGATCCGGTGCATGCTTGCGACTCCTTCATCCACCACTCAGCGCCTGCATGATGAGGACGCGGGTGCCATCTTCCACTGTATCCATGAGGGAACGGCGATCGGTGATCATCTCATCGCCGACGAAGATATTGACGTGCTGGCGCAGGCGACCGCGCTCGTCGCACACATAGAAGGCGAAGCCGGGGATCCGGCGCTCGAGCTCGGCGATCACCCCCGCAACGTTTGGCGCGTCCACGTCGAGGTCGATCTCCGACAACCTCGGGAAGTACTCGTACAGATGACGCGTGAGTTCCACCTTCGCCATGGCGCGTAGGATCCTCGCGGCGGAGGGCTACGTCCAGCCTGGAGTCCACGGGCGGTCGAGCAATGTCCGCGCTTCGCTTTTTCCTTGTGGTTCGGGAGGCGGCGTACCTCCGGTGAGGCGTTCTTGCGCGCTGACGCCATGCGCCGTGGCGACCCCTGGGCTTCTCGGAATCGTCGCGAGCGTTGACTCAACCAGGGCCGAACGGGTCGGAACTCCGGCGTGAGGCTCGGGGTGGCCTGGCCTCAAGGCGATCAGGGTAGTGCCGCGTGGAAATGGAGCCGGAACAGTGTGTTGCGCTGGAGACACTCGCGTAGGTTCGCGCCGTCCCCATCTGGGACGCCTGATTCCCTCTGAGCCGCGGTGCTGCCTACATCGACGCGCCGAGGCTAAGACTCATAATCCAAAGCACCCGGTGCCACCCCATCTAGAGCCGGGGGCGCCCCAGCCCCGACCTGAACCAAGCACCCGGTTCGCGCTCAGCGACCTCACTGAACCTTCCCTCCGCTGGACTCGTCCAGGAGTCACGATGCCCTCCAGTTCTTCGACCGCCGTTCAAGCCGCCCCCAATCCCAGTCCTCCCGGGATCGAGGACGACTTCGCGTTCGAGGACGACGAGCAGGTCAGCTGCGTGATGCCAGCTCAACTTAGGGATCTGAAGGGGGCGGATTACCGTGCGCAATATCGACGCTTGCAGGACCTGCTTGCTCGCGGCCGCTTCGAGGAGGCGCTCGACTTGCTGTGTTCCGTGCGCGAGGCGTTTCCTGACGATCAGGCTCTCTCGCGTAGTATTCGCCTGCTCCGGGACCACCTGAGCACACGCTATGCTCAGCGTCTCGACGATCTGGACGTCGTTCCCCGGGTGGCGCAGCGCCACGGGGCCCTGACGCCGCACGAACTGCGCGTCGTCGACTTGGTAGACGGTGCCACGTGTCTGGGTGAGCTGCTGCTGAGTTCTCCCCTGAGCCAGTTCGACACGCTGCGCGCGCTGTACAGCCTACTTCAGGGAGGTGTCATCGTGGACGACATCGTCGCGTCGGCGTCTCGGCGCCCACCGCCTTCGGATACCGCCATTCCACCTACGCCAACGGACGTGCCTCGCCTGCTCAGCTCGCTGACTGAGCTCGACGGCTTCTGCGGCGCCGCCCTCGTCGACTCCGAGTCAGGAGCGGTCTTCGGTTCCTTCGGTCAGGCAAACGGCACCGTCGAGCGGGCGGCAGTGCTCTATGGCGAGCTGTTCAGTGTGGAGCGCCGCGCGCACCAGGAGCTTGGACTGGAGGCGCCCGAGGACCTCATCATCACCCGGCCGGGCGAGTACCATCTGCTGCGACCGCTGCATGAACGGCCCGAAGTCTTCCTCTACCTGGTCACTCAACGGCGGGGCACGAACTTGGTCTTGACCCGCCTTGCCTTGGCCGAGCTCGGGGTCGAGGTAGGCGCGGCGCTGGGGCCCCGCGTTGGCTGAACGCTAGCCAGGAAACATCGCGAAGTACGGTTCGGCTTCACGCAGCACCCGCGCAAACGAGGGGCGCCGCTGGAGCCGCTCCAGGTAGGCTCGAGGCCTCGCCATCGAGGGCGGCAGCGGGTGCA
>JAUILJ010000771.1 GCA_030433055.1 Polyangia bacterium | reverse complement strand
GGCGGCGTATGGACTGATGACCGCCGCGCGTGGCTTGACTCCGAAGAAGGCGAAGAGCCTCGGCGTGCCCCAAGCGGCACTGGACGGTCTGGTGGAGCGCGAGCTGCTGCTCAACGAAGCCGATCGCCTGGGTATCCGTGTCACCGCAGACGCCCTGGACGACGAGCTGATGAACGGCCGCATTCACGTGTCGGTTCCGGTCGAGCAGCACGGTTACCTCGCTCGCTACATCGGTATCGGCGAAGACATGGTGCGTTACCTCCCGGTAAAGAATGAGAAGACCGGCGAGTTCGACCTCAAGGAATATGAGCGCAACGTGCGGAACGTCGCCGGACGCAGCACCGGCCAGTTCCGCGAGATGCAGATCGATGAGATGCGCGCCAACCGCGTGCGCGAACTGGTGAAATCACGCGTACGGGTCAGCCCGGAGGAGCTGTGGTTCGAGTACCAGCGCGAGAAGGCCCGCGCCATCGCCCGCACGGCGAGCGTTCAGAAGGCGTGGGTCGCGCGCTACGTCGTCGACACTTCGGACAAGGCTCTGGATACCTGGCTGAAAGCCAATCAGGCCAAGGTCGATGAGAAGTGGGAGCAGGCCAAGGTCGAGTGGGTTGCCAAGTGCCCTGTGGTGCGTGAAATCGTGAGTGCGTTCCCCGAAGGCGCGAGCGACGACGAGAAGGCCACCGCCAAGACGAGCCTCGAGGCCACCCTGGAGCAGCTGAAGTCACCCGGTGCGAGCTTCGCCTCCGTTGCCCGTGAGTACAGCCAGGGTGCTTCGGCGCCTGTGGGAGGCATGCTGGGTTGCCTGTCGGAGCGCTATGGCCCCGGCTCGAAAGTCTTGTTGGCTGCCGTCGAGAGCATGAAGCCGGGCGACGTCTCCCCGGTGCTCGAAACGCCGAGAGGGTACGTCGTTCTCAAGCTGGATCGTCGCCTCGCGGAAGCAGACGTCGCGAAGGTGGGCAAGCGTGAACTGGGCCGGGCTCTGATGACAGTGGATGCGACCGACCAGCTCACCAAGGAGATCGCCACCAAGCTCTTGGACGCGGCGAAGGGCGGCGAATCCATCGGTGAAGCCGCAGACCGCCTCGCCAGCGAGTACGCCCTCGGCGACAAGAAGCTGGAGGAAGGCGAGGAGTCAAAGGCGCTCACCGACCCGAACCGCCCCAAGCTCTACATCACCCCGGCGTTCGCCCAAGGCAGCCGGCCGCTACGAGACGCGACAGAGGACGTGGCTGACCTGGCCTTCAAGCTCGACAAGCCCGATGTGGTGCACCCCAACCTGATCAAGCTCCAGGGTGGGTTCGCCGTGCTGCAGCTCAAGGAGAAGACGCTGCCGACCAAGGCCGACCTGGAGAAGGAGCGCTTCGAGTACAGCGAGCGCATGCGTCAAGCCAAGGAGCAGGAAGCGCTACGCATCTACATCGAGCGCCTCAAGAAGAACGCCGAGGGGCTGATCTCCAAGAACGACTCGCTGATCGCTCCCGACAAGAAGGACGACAAGGACGAGGGCTGAGGGCCGCATGGCGTCGGCCCTGCAGCGCCTCCAGGTCCAGACCCGTCGGCTTGGCAACGGGCTCCGGCTCTTCGCCGCTCAGCTCCCTCACGTGCAGCGCGCCGTCGTCAGCGCGCAGCTCCACATAGGGCCCCAGTTCGAGACCCGCGGCACCCACGGGCTATCGCACTTCCTCGAGCACATGCTGTACCGAGGAACCGCGAGCCACCCGACCGCTCACGATCTGGTGAGCGCCATCGAGAGCGAGGGCGGATACCTCGACGCCATGACCTACTCGGATCACGGCGTGCTGAGCCTGTCAGCGCCGAACGAGAATCTGCTCGGCCTCGTCCCGACCTTCGCTGAAGTGTTCCAGCGCCCCCGACTCGGTGCCGAAGATCGAGACAGCATCGAGATCGAACGGGGGATCGTTCGCGAAGAACTCTTGGAGGAACTCGACGCCAGGCTCCGGCAGGTCGAGCCGGACAACCTGGTTCGCAAGCTGATTTTCGGCGCGCACCCTCTGGGTCTGTCGATCACCGGTCGGCTGGGCAACCTCGAGCGGTTCGACGCAGAGCTCCTCCGGGCCCACCATGCACGGCACTACACAGGTCGAAACGCGGTGGTTGGCGTGGTGAGCGCGCTCCCTGCAAGGCGCGCTCTCGACGCGCTGGCCAGGGCGTTTCACGAGCTCGAAGCAGGAGAGGAGCTGACACCAGCGCCGCTCATCGAGAGCTCGATCAAGCCCTGGCTCCACGTCCCCTACGAAGTGAGTCAGACCAGCATACGACTTTGCTTCCGCGGGGTAGCATCCCAGAGCCCGCTGGAACCGGCGACCCAGCTACTCTTGCGCACGCTCGACGATGGCATGTCGACTCGCCTGTACGCTCGGCTGTGTGACGAGCTCGGGCTTTGCTACGAAGTCTCCGCTCAGTACGAAGCGTACCGAGGAGCCGGTGTGTTGGATCTGGCTGCGGATACCCAGCACAAGAAGCTGCGAGTCGTCGTTCAAGAGCTGATCGAGCTGGTGCAGCAGCTGCGTCACCACGGTCCCAGCGCACAGGAGCTGGAGCTGGCCAAACGCCGTCACGCGTGGCAGCTGGCGACCAGCCTCGAGTCCGCAGAAGATCTGGCGGAGCTCCTGGGCTTCGATCTGCTCAGCCAGGGGCAACTCCCCAAGCACCCTCTGGCAGCTCGGCAATCCGTGCTCGATTCCGTGCCCCTGAACCAGGTGCGGAAGGCAGCTCGCCACAACTTCGCTCCCGCGGGCGCCGGGCTCGTCACCGTGGGTCAACTGGGTCGCGGAGATCGCGCCGAAATCCAGCGTATTGTCCAAGACTTCCGAAGCAGCTGAGCCCCGCCTCGAGCGTCGAACGGGTAGAGGCGGGCGGGCGATCGCGTAAGATGCGGTCATGACTGCTCGAGTTTGGATGGTGTTGGGCTTCCTCTTCGTTGGCACTCTGGCCGGCTGCGTCATCGAGCAGTCTGGATCGGGACAGCAACCACCTCCCCCGTCGCCTCCACCACCCGGCCAGCAGGCGCCACCGCCGGCACAGCCCCAGGCTCAGACGCCACCCCCCGCACAGCCAGCGACGCCGCAACCGGCTCCGGCACAGCCAGGGCAGACCGCTCAGCCGGCGCCGGGACAGCCCGGAGTGCCCGCTGGGCTGCCGTCCACGCTGCCCTCCACTCTCCCGTCGACGTTGCCCTCGGGCATCCCGTCGGGTTGGATACCCCAGCAGCCCGCACAGTGAACTGACCCTCGGGAGGGAGCTCGCACCGGTCGTGTGCGGGCCTCTTCTATTTCCCCGCGGCAATATTGCCGCCAGATCCCTCAGGGTCCAGGGCTTGGCCGGGGCCGAGGCACCAACGGCTCGGGCTGCACCCGATCTGCGATGCCGCGCATTCGCAGGTGAGGCAGCGCTTCGTCCACCCACAGGCCCATCCGCTCAGCGACCACGCGATCCGCCCCGAGTCCTTTGGCCCGAGTGGTGAAGATGACCGCGAAGCAGCGTGTGGGAGCAGCCCCGAACGCATGCACCCGGCCTTCCACCTCCTGGGTTTCCTCCGGAGCGCTCAGAGGAACCGCGAACAGCTCCACGCTGGTGACGAAGCCCAACGGCGCGGAGAGATGGGAGTCAGCGACCCGCTGATCCTCCGTCAGCTGCCCGAGGGCGGGGAGCCACAGCGCGACCTGATCGCGGCAGTCAGCGGGCCGAGCTCGACGACCGGCGCGCCAGACCCGAATCCGCACGGATGAGTCACTGCGGGGATGATTCAGCAGGAGCCAGTTTCGCTCTCCAGAGTCCACCTCCCAGCTGCGCGCCTGAGGGAGCAACACAATCAGTGGAAACTCGGGCGACTCCACCTCGCCCCAGTCGCGGGCCTCCAAATCGATGCTGGCCTTCGGGGGCTCAGGCGGCGGAGCGCTCGAGGCGGGTGGCGTCGGAACGGTGGCGACTGGAGCTGCGCCGCCGCAAGCGACCGCGAAACCCAGCGCGAGCAGCGCCCCCAGCCTGCGGACGGGTGGAAATGGGCAGGGCATCAAGGGCCTGAATACGTGCGAACTCAGTTTCTCGCCAGCTGAGCGCGACTCCCAGCAGGCGTGAATCCTGGCGGATGCTCGGGTCTGGGCTTTTGTTCGCGCTTTTGGCTCCAAGACTCGACCGCGACCAAAATCGTGTGCTAAGCCCCAGGGGTCAGGCTTCTGGTGGGCGGAGTTCCCAATCCAGCTGTCCCTTCTGACACGGCGTTACAAGACTCACTCAGTCGGCTGAAGCAACAGCCCCTGAAGCATCTGTCGCTCAGTTCGGTCGCACAACTGACCGGCACGCCA
>JAUILJ010000770.1 GCA_030433055.1 Polyangia bacterium | reverse complement strand
CCGCTGCCGCGGCGCACGAAGCGTGCGGCGGCCTCGCCGAGCCGGACGCCGGCAGCGTGCCCGTGAGCGACAGCTGTGTGATTCAGCGCGGAAACGGTATCGAGGTGAAGTTCTTCGTCGGGTGCCTCTCGAAGACCGACCCCGAGGTGCACCTCTCCGGTGCGATGGAGCTCGAGACGAATCGCCTGGCGCGCATGGCGGTCGAGGTGACCAAGCGCCCCGGCGCCAAGGCGTCTGGAGTCATGGCGAACCTCTCCGACTGCGGAGTGGCGCACCTCTCGAGCAAGCTCCAGGGGCTCGAGCCAGGCGGATACGTGATGCGCACTCAGGGGAGCTGCAAGGCGTTCGTCGTGACTGGAGAGGCACCGGGTGAGCCGGTGGTGACGTGCTGGAACGGCACGTTCGTCGGTCGCTGAGCTGGGCAGCGCGCCTCCGAGGTAATTGGAGGCCAGGAGCGTCAACCCCGCAGGTAACCAGGCGATACCCCCCACGGCGGCTCCCGGGAGGTCAAGGGTCAGTGGAGACTTGGCGCTACTTGCCGAGCTGCTTGCGCACCTGGTCCAGCGTGATGGGGTCGTCGGTGATGATGCCATCAACGCCGAGGTTCATCAGGTCTTCCATCTCGGCGGGGTCGTTGATGGTCCAGGCGTGGATCTTGAGATCGAAGCGCTCGGCGCGGGCGACCGTGTCCGAGTTGATGATGCTGATACCGATTTGCTCTGGCGGTACCTGGAGAATCTTTCCGGGAGGAACATAGGACGCCTCGTCGCTGACGTTGACGAAGTCGATGATCTCGCCCAGGGCGAACGCGCTCGGGACCTCGGGCATGAGCTGCCTCAGCTCCTGCACCGTCGAGCTGTGGAAGGAGCCTGCGGAGATCTTGGTGAGCATTCCCTTGTCTTTCACGATCTGAACGAACTCGGGGACGATGCTCGGCGTCTCCTGCTTGATCTCAATCACGAACTCCGTCTCCGGGAACGCGTCGAAGACTTCTTCCAGCGAGGGCACCTGCACGCCCTGTCCGCGATAGGGGAACGTCTGACCGCCGTCGTCGCTGAAGTTGTACGCGGCATCCAGCGCGCGTAGCTCGGCGAATGTCATTTCCTTGATCGCGCCGCTGCCATCCGTGGTGCGCTCTACCGTGTCGTCGTGCATCAAGACGAGCACTCCATCGGAGGTTCCATGGACGTCGAGCTCCAGGATGTCGGCGCCTACGTCGAGCCCGTTCTGATAGGCGATCAACGTGTGCTCGGGGCGCAGCTTGCGTCCGCCGCGGTGGGCGATGTTGAGGAAGTGACTGGAGAGCAGCAGCGGTCCCTCCGGCTCGGGAGCGGCGTCGTCGCTGCTGCAACCGCTGAGTGTCGCAGCGATCACGAGCAACGCAGCGAACCCCCGAGCTGGAGGAGCCTTGCGGCGACCTCGCTGCCTCGCAGCGGCCATCGGTTGCGCGGAGCCCCAAGCCTGGAAAGCCATGGCCCAATCATCGCGCGACGGAGAGGGCGCACCAAGCGACCTGCGTCGCTACGTCGATCAGTTGGCGCCCGGAGCACTTCGAGCGAGTGTTTCCGGGGCAAGCAGCAAAGCGTCATTCGACCTGGCGCTGGTGCTGAGAGAGCATGCCCCGACCTGGAAGACCAACGGCGCTGTCGCTTGAATCGGCGAAAGTCAGGGCTCGCCAACCGCGCCTTCTTCGCGGCGCGTAAGCAGCGCAGTCATTTCGCCTTGGCCTGAAGGGCTACCACGGACTAGCTTGTCGACCGGTGTGAGCAACAAAACGCAACGACGTCTAGCCATCATCCTGTCGGGGGGAGGTGCGCGAGGTGCGTACGAAGCGGGGGTGCTTTGGTACCTTTTCGACGAGCTCACGCGGCTCCGTGGAGCGCCTCCAAGGGTCGATATCCTGTGCGGCACGAGCGTGGGCGCGATCAACTGCGCGTTCACCGCCGCTCACTTGAGTGATCCAGTGCTGGGGGTGCGGCGCCTGGTGGACGTCTGGAGCGGCCTTCGTCTCGACCGAGTGCTGGGCTTTGGCATGCGCCAGGCGCTGTCGCTCCCCCGGGTGTTGATGGGGGGAGGCCAGGGGACGGGCGTGTTTGACGTCGCCCCCATGTCGCACCTGGTGCACAAGGAGATCCCGTGGAGATCGGTCTCACGCAGCCTGCGCAAGGGGCACCTCAAGGCGTTGAGTGTTTCCGCGACGGAAGTCAGCACTGGGCGCACGGTGATCTTCATGCAAACGGGGCCCAACACCGCGCTGCCGACGCGCGCGCCGCCTCGGACATTGATCCGCGCGGATAGAATCGGGCCTCAGCATGCGCTGGCCTCCGCGGCCATCCCGCTGCTCTTCCCTCCGGTGCAGATCGGCAGCCAGCTCTATGTCGACGGTGGCGTGCGCCAGAACACGCCGATCGCTCCAGCGATCCGCCTGGGCGCGACGCATGTGTTGGTCGTCGGTACGTCACGCCTCGTGCGGGGCGTGGTGCACCCGAATCCAGATCTCCAGGCGCCTGGCGCGACGTTCCTGCTCGGTAAGATCTTGAACGCGCTGCTGCTCGATCACCTCGACAACGACCTCGGCATGGTCAACCTGCTCAACGACACCATGGAGAGCGGTCGCGCCGCGTTCGGGCTCGACTACGTCGAGAAACTCAACGCCGCTGCTGCGCTGCGCGGTGGCCATCGCTTCAGCGAGATCAGCACCATGGTGGTGCGGCCCACCGAGCGCGTGGGCAAGCTGGCTGGTGATTACCTGCGGAAAGGCAAGCTGAAGGCTGGGCCGGTGGTGACCAAGCGGCTGCTCAAGCTGCTGGACGTTGGCGTGGCGGACGACGCTGATCTGGCGAGCTACTTGCTCTTCGACGGGGGCTTCGCCCGTAGCCTGATCGATCTGGGGCGCGCCGACGCCTACGCGCGCCGCACCGAGCTGCTCGATTTCTTCGGTGAGGTCGAGGAGGCGGGGCCGCCGGACGACGAGGGCCAGGACAGCTCTAGCTGGACGCTGCCCCCGCCCGCGGTGGGCTGAGTCCGCTCAGCAGTCTTCCAGCGCGTCCTGCAGTTCGCCCAAGGCCTTGCCGTTGCCCGCACGCTCCGCCAGCGCGATGCCTTGTTCAAGCCATACCCTGGCGTCCGCTCCGCGACCTGCCTCGATCAGCAGCTGCCCAGCCATCAGGTACATCGCGAGGTAGTCGGGGTCGCGCTCGCGGAGCTCTTCGAAGGTTCTGAGGGAGTCTTCGGTGCGCTCCAGCTTTCGGTACTCCATCGCCAGGCCGTACAGCGCGAAAGAGTCCGCCTTGCCGTCGTTGTGGAGCTGCTCGAGGAACGCCAGGCGCTTGTTCATGAGCCGGTTCTAGCAACTGCCGCCCGGCCGTGCGAACCCTGAAGGGAGGCTCGGGAGCTCGTCGGGCGATGGTCCAGCCGCGCTGAGCCGACGTGTGGTAGGGTGCGGTGTCCCCAATCGGGTGGTTGCGAGCTCCAATGTGAGAGTGCCTGCTGCGCTGAACGCCGCAGCGCGACGAAACGAACTGGGTTCATCGTCGACAGGAACTCCACGTCGCCAACGGCTGCAAGGTCACTAGAGCTGCAATGTCAACCAGAGCTGCAATATCACCGAGGGCCGGCGCATCACCGGGAGCTGCAATGCAACATCGAGGGGCACGCTCCCTGACCGAAATGGCCGAGCAACATGGTGAGGGCTGGGCGATCAGCGTCGCCGCAGGGTTCGTGGCTGAGCGGCGCGTCGCCACGGGCGGTTGGCCGGGTACGGTTTCCGAGGCGCGCGCCCGAGCTCACGGCGTGATGCGCGCCTGGGAGGACGCGAACTCCGCCTGCCCCGCTCCGGGCTCCTCCGAGCCACGCGCGGCGCACACTCCGCGCGCCAAGCGGTTTTCCGCATCAGAACTCGACGATCTCGCCCAGGCGCTCTATCGCAGCGCCCGGGTTGCTTGGCTCGCCCGCTGCGGCCGAGACATCGAAGACTGAGCGCGGCCACGGCACCTCAGCCGTGGAGCGGACCTCAGAAGGGACAGTCGGCTGGCTCGCACATGCCGGTGCGCGGCGTCGCGTTTCCAGCCCCGATCGCGCACCACTCCGGCGTCGCCGCGGGGATCCCGTCGCTGAGATATGGGCTCTGTCCGCTCGGCAGCCAGTAGGGGTGATCCAACCAGAACTGCCACAGCCCGGTGTACTTCGAGCCGCCGCTCGGCGGCTCGAACGGGGGCTCTGTGTGGGCGCAGTTGTGGACGCACTCGAGCATGAAGTGGCCATCACTCTCCAGGTGTTGCTCGAGGTTGTGAGACGCGGTCTGGAAGTTGATGGTCACGCACATATCCGACG
>JAUILJ010000769.1 GCA_030433055.1 Polyangia bacterium | reverse complement strand
GATCGTCATCCGGGATCTCACGGTCGGGGAAGATGAACTGCTTCGAAGCTATGAGCACAAGGTGCGAAAGAACGTGAAGCGCGCTCAAGCCTGTGGGTTACGTGTCGAAGTAGACGTGCGCGGGGAGCGACTGAGGGAATTCCTCGACATCTACTACTCGACGATGGACCGCAGAGGGGCGGCCGCGCGCTTCTACTTCGAGCCGCGGGTCTTCGAAGACATAGCCCGTAAGATCCCCGACGGGTGTGCCTTCTTCCACGTGTGGGACGGCGACACGATCATCTCGACCGAGTGCGTCCTCACCGGCCCTCGCACCATGTACTCTTTCCTCGGGGGAACACGCGCGGAGGCGTTCGACAAGCGTCCGAACGATCTGCTCAAGCACGAAGCTATCATGTGGGGAAGAGCGACGGGCCGACGTCACTTCGTCTTGGGGGGGGGAAACAGCGGGGAAGACGGGATCTTTCGTTACAAGAAGGCTTTCGCCCCGAACGGTGTGGTGCCGCTACGCACTGGGCGCTGGAGTATCAATCCATCGATGTTGGACGCGTTGGTGGAGCGACGGCGAGCCTGGGAAGCAGGGCAGGGCAGGCAGTGGACGCCTCTTCCCGGGTTCTTTCCCGTGTACAGGGCCCCCACGGTGGGTTAGGCCGCTTCGTCGTCCTCCGACTCGTTGGTCGCATAGCCCTCCTTGGCGTAATAGTAGTCGTAGTAGGAATACTCACGCCGACGGAGGTCAACCGCGTTTAGGATGGCTCCAACAACGCGGCCGCCGACGTCATTGACCGAGCGTGCAGCCTGACGGGCCACGTCTCTCGTAGTCTTGAACGCTCGAACGACCAACACCGTGCAATCCACTTGAGTCGAGAGAATTGCCCCGTCCGTGACTGGCAGCAGCGGAGGGCTGTCCAATACAACCCGGTCGAAGCGCTCCAATAACGCGTCGAGAAGCCGTCCAAAGGCTTCACTCTGCAGGAGCTCCGAAGGGTTGGGAGGGATCGGGCCGCAGGGCAGGACGCCTAAGTTGTCAACCTCAGTCGTCAAATCCATTTGTGCCAGGGAGTTGACGTCTAACAACGCTGTCGTGACTCCCTTGGACAAGTTGAGACCAAAGACCTTGTGAACTCTGGGTCTGCGCAGGTCACAGTCGACCAGACACACCCGTTGCCCAGCCTGAGCCATCGCGATCGCGGCATACGTTGCGACGGTGGTCTTTCCCTCCATCGGTGCGCCACTCGTGATCAGGAATGTCCGAAATGGCTTGTCGGGTGACATGAACATCAGGTTGGTGCGAATCGCGCGCGCGGCTTCTGCCATGCCGCTGCTTGGATGGCGATGAACGAGCAGCTCTGGCGGACCGTCGTTCCCGCTTGGGTGACGTCTGCTCCTCCGGGACTTTCCGCCTCGAGGAACCGACGTCGCCGCGTCGTTCATAGGCAATAGGCCGAGGAACGTTAGGCCAAGGTCCTGTTCCACGTCATCCGGAGTCTTTACACTTCGATCGAGGAAGTCGCGACCGAGAGCCAAGCCTACCCCCAGCGCAATCCCGGTGAGCAGCCCCAGCGCGACGTTGAGTGGTACGTTGGGTTTGATCGGTCGGGTGGGAACTCTAGCCTTGTCGACGACTGCGATGTTGTTCACTCGCACCATCAAGGTTAGGTCGCTCTGCTTTGTCCGGTCGAGGACTAACCCGTAGAGCTTTTCTGTGTTTGCTTTCGTGCGATTCAGCCGATTGTATTCTATTTCCAGAAGGTTCAGTTCGAGGGCTCTCTTCTTCGCACTCTCGTACAAGCCCTCCAGGCCTGAGATTTCACGGTTGAGCGCCGACAGCTCGCGCTCCTGCGCTGTACGGATATTCCGGACCTCTGCCAACAGGGCCTTGCGGCTCTGTTCCTGCCGGGCGCGGGCCGCAACCACCTCAGGATAGTTTTCGCCCTTTCCGGTGCCAATGAGCGCGGCCTTGTCACGACCGGCCTCGATGTAGTCCTTTCGCAACTCGCGCAACAGATCGTTCTCCAGCAGCTTTTGCGCGGGGAGATCGGCTGGGTCCTTCGTCGCGAGCTTCTTGAGTTCGCTCACCCTAGACTGAACCTTCTCCCGGTCGGCTTTGCGCTCAGTCAGGGTATCGTTTAGCTTCGCCATTTCCTCTCTCAGCATGTTCGATTGATCATCCATCGACAGAGAGAGGATATTGTTCTTCTTCTTGTAGTTGTGGAGCGCCATCTCGCTGCTCTCCAACTCGCGCTTGAGCTTGCTCAGCTGGTCACGCAGCCACTCGACAGCGGAGTTGGTGGAGGACAGCACACGGTCCACGTTCTGTTCCCGGTAACTATCAACGATGATGGACAGAACTCGCTCAGCGCGTGCAGGATCGGCGTCTGTGAAGCTGATCGTTACCAGGCGGCTGGTCTTTTGAGGCTCCACGGTCATCCGGGAGATCACGATGTCAGCTGCAGCTTCCACGCTGACCTCCTTTGGGGGAACCTGGATTCCGGGAGGGGCGTTGGTGAGGAATGCAGCATCCTGCTGGAGCCCCAGGCGGTTCACCACGATCTCCGCCACATGGTGCGACTGGATGACTTTGTACTGCGTCTCGTAGTACTCGCGGTTGTTGAGATACGCGCCCGTACCCATCTCCACCACGCCCTGAACATCGTTTCCGAGCGGGCGAGGTGGTGTTGGATCGATCTGGATGACCGCGCTGGAACGATAGATCTTCTTCTGACCGAGGGTCACGAAGATGGAGATCAGCAAGGCCAGCACGGAGACCGCCATCACCACCAACCATTGCTTTCGCAGGGATGTGATGACGAAAATACCCGGACCGCCGCGCTGGCTCGGCTCAGGTAGGCGCGGATGCGAGGAATCTGTCATGGTCTCACTGGCGAAGGTGGAGGGGCCAACTACCGCGCCTACTGGTGCGCGGCAAGTCGACCGTGTTCAACGCACAGCGCTGCCACACCGCCCCGAACGAATCGCGTCCGCCACGTCAGCGCTGATCGCTTCGGCGCCCGCCCGGTTGGAATGGATGCGATCGGCGAACTGGTGGCGGTCGGAGATCGCCGCGCTCAGGTCTAGAATGGAATGAGGACCCAGCGCTTGCCGCAGCTGCGTCGCCCATGCGTCGAAGTTCGACACCCGGCTCCGGTAGACACCTAGGTAGGGCCCAAGAACCAAGCACACGGCGATGCCTCGAGCCTCCATTTCGTCCGCCAGCCGACGGAGCGCCGCGTTATTGCGCGGCGAGATGGGAAACTCAATCGGGGGCATGCGCCGTGTCGCTTCAATGAGCTCATCGCTAATCACATAGTTGTTTATCCACGAGCGATCGGAGCGCCGAGCGTAGTAGCCAGCCCGCATGAGCAACTCAGTGTTTTCTGAGAACAACCAGGAGACCTGGCTCGCGGTGGAGATGTCCGGGTAGTTCGTCGCCAGGAGCGTCGCCAAGCGAGGAGACTCTCGACGGTAGAGCCGAAGCTCCTTCAAGATGTCAGCTTCGCCCATCACGGTAGTGACCTCGACGATCGTCCACTTCGGCTTCGCGCCGTGGTCCAAAGCGTCGAGCGCGAGGGCGCGGGCGACCTCTGCGGTCACACCGTTGTAGGCAAGGGAGTCCACCGCGACGCCGAGGTTGCTCTCGAGCGTGGGGACATAGAGGCTGTTTACCGCTCGTGAGTTGCCCACGACTAGGACTTCCGGATGAACCTTGCCGGAGTAAAGTCTCGAGAATCGCAGCTGGCTTTTCAGAACGACACCATGGACGCCAGCTCCCAGGACTCGATCGCCGGCTAGCACGAGGGCTAGGACAGCCAGCCAGTTGAGATATCGCGCTAGGTTCATGGCTAGAACTGGAAGTAAATGAACTGGCTTCCCGAGAACACTCCGAGGAAGGCTATGACCCAGATACAGAAGGCGAATCCGAACGCTCGTGCCGGTCGTGAAAAGCGGGACAGGATTCCGCGCTCGAGGAGGTAGTCAACGAGAAGCAGGGAGGCAACGAGGCCCAGGCCTTTCGCCACTACGAACTTGGATTGCAATGCACTCACGCTCCATCCGCGAAAAGTAGCGATCTTGTGCGTGATCGCGAATGCACTCCCGACATCCTGAGCGCGAAAGAATATCCACGCCAAGCAGGTGAGACCGAACACTAAGAGCAACTGAAGTGCTGATCGAACAGGTCTTGGCATTCGGAGGATTGAGCACGAGCGTCGCGCTGGTTCGCCAAGCAGTCGCTCGGCGATGAGATATGTCCCGTGCAGAGCTCCCCACACCACGAACGTCCAGTTCGCGCCGTGCCACAGGCCGCCGAGCAACATCGTGAGAAAGAGGTTCCGG
>JAUILJ010000011.1 GCA_030433055.1 Polyangia bacterium | reverse complement strand
TCGACAGCGGATCGCCGGCATAGAAATGCCAGATCTCGGTGGCGTCGACCTTGTGCCAATGGCTGCGCTCGCCGCGTTCAAGCAGATAATAGATGCAGGACCCGGCGGGGCGCCCGTCCGATTCGCCCTCGACCCAGGTTTCCACAAAGGTGCCTCGGTGTTGGGCAGGCTCCTCGTGCGCCTGGGGCGCGACGACGAGGCGCTGTCTTACTTGAGGCAGACCGTCGAGGCTCGCCCAGATCAGCTCGCACTGCATGTCACCCTGGCTGGCGCGCTCGAGCGCGTGGGTCAGGATGCGGAGGCGGCGGCAGCGTTTGAAGCGGCTGTCGAGCTCAGGCAAGACGACCCGAACCTGTGGGCGTCATTGGGGCAAACCAAGCACCGGTTGGGGGACGCGGCTGGCGCGGCGGCTGCGCTGGGGCGCGCGCTGGAGCTGGGAGCGGACGAACCCGAGCTGCGCCTCAAGCTCGCGGACGCCCAGTACTCGTTGCAGCGCTGGGGCGGCGTCAAGGCGGCGCTCGGTGACCCAGGCGCGGTCTCAGACATGGCCGCCGCCAGGCAGCTCGCCGAGGCGCTTGATAACCTCGGGGAAACGCGGGAGGCGCTGGGCGCCTACACCCGCGCGCTCGAGCTGGACGCGGAATACGTCGGCGCACACCCGGCCATGGCGCGCCTGGCGGTGGCGCTTGGGGAAGACGGGAAGGCCGCAGTGGCGTTCAACAAAGCGTTGCGGGTCGCTCCGAGCGACGAGCTGCGCCGAGGATATGCGGATGCCCTCGAGCGCCTGGGGCGCCAGTCCGAGCTAGAGCACGTGCTGTCCGAGCTCGTACAGTCCAACCCCAAGGACGCCACGCTTTGGCGCCGGCTGGCTGCGGCGCGCAGCGAACTGAGCCAGCGAGTCCCCGCTGCTCAAGCCCTCACGCAGCTCGTCGCGCTCGAGCCTGACGACGTCGAGGCCTGGAAGCGGCTCGCCGAGCTGCGCGGCTCTGCGGAACTGCAGGGGATCAGCGGGGACGCCGGTCTGCTCGAGGCGAGCCAGCAGGTCGTGCGTCTCGAGCCGGGCAACGTGGACGCTCAGGCTAGCGTTGGGCGCCTTCAGGCGGCGGCGAACAACTGGCAGGCGGCGCGTCCCGCCCTCGACATCGCGGCGCCGGCGCGGGGGAACGACGCGGAGCTGTGGGGTCTCCTCGCGGCGACGTGTGAAGCCCTGGGCGACCCTGCCGGGGCGGTAGCGGCCCTCGAGAAGCGGGTGGGCTTGGTCGACGCGGACGTCGAGAGCTGGCGCAAGCTCGGCGCCGGTTACCGTCAACTCGGTCGCGGCGCGGAAGCGGCCCAGGCCATGAAGCGCGTGGACGAGCTGGGAGGTAGCTCACCACAAGCCGCGCTGGAGCTCGGTGCGGTCTATCAGGAGCAGGGCCTCGCGCGGGAGGCGATTCAGGCCTTCATGAAGGCGATGAATGGCGCACCTGGCGACATGCAGCTGCGCTTCCAGGTCGGCCTCCGGCTGCGCGCTCTCGGCGAGCACCGTCAAGCATATGAAGCTTTCCGTAAGGTAACGAACGTCGAGCCAAAGAACGCTCAGGCGTTCTTCGAGCTGGGCAACAGCGCGGCGGAGCTCGGGGAGTATCCAGAGGCCATCGAGGCATTCTACGCCGCGACGGAACTCCAGGCGGATTTCACTGCAGCCCATCGAGCGATGGGTTTGTGTCGTGCGCGGCTCGGACACGCGGCAGCGGCGCTCGACGCGCTGGGGACCGCGCTCCGTGCGAACCCCAACGATCCGGAGACCAACCTGAGGCTTGGCGAGTGCCTCGCTGCGGTTGGGCGTCACGGGGACGCGTTGCCCAAGCTCCAGCGTGCGACCGAGCTCCTGCCTGATGAAGCCGATGCATTCCTGGCCTACGGCTACGTGTTGATCGCCGTGAGTCGGCAAGGTGAAGCCGTGGACGTGCTGCGCCGAGCCAGCGAGCTGCGTCCGGACCACTCGGAGATCTGGGCGCAGCTCGCCGCTGCCTACGAGCGCATCAGCCCGGATGATGCGATGGCGTGTCTGCAACGTGCGGCGGAGCTAGATGACCAGAACGCCGAGCTGCAGAAGCGCCTCGGCTTGCTGTGTACGGCGATGGGCCAAGCCGAGCAGGCGATTCATGCCCTGGAGCGAGCGGAACAGCTGTCCGACGATCTCGAGGTGGTGCGGCTGCTGGGGATCAGCCTTGCCCGCGCGGGGCGCCATGCGGACGCTGCGGCCCGTTTCGAGCGCCTCGTCGCCGCCCAGCCGAGCGATGCGCCAGCGCTGGTTCTCCTGGCGACCTCCCAGAACGCTCAAGAGGCGTTCGCTGACGCCAGGCTCGCCGCTGAGCGTGCCCTCGGCGCCGCCGCGGACAACGCGGAGGCGCAGTTTCAGCTTGGCAGGGCGCTCGAAGGTGAACGGGAGCTGGAGGCAGCTGCGGCGGCATTTGCTCAGGCCATCGCGCTGGATCCCCGACACGCCGCTGCGCATTTCCACGCGGCGAAGTGTCGCCTGGCGCTGAAAGACTTCACCGGTGCTGAGGCGGCGGGCCGCGCGTACGTGGAGCTCGAGCCAGAGGACGGCGCTGGATACTACCAGCTGGCCATCGCGGAACTTGCCCAGGGCAACCACGAGGCGGCGCTCTCGAGCTTCGAGCGCTCGGTGAAGCTGGATCCACAGAACGCAAACGCGCTCATGCGCCTCGGCGCGCTCTACATCAAGCTCAAGCGCCTGGATGAAGCCGTCAACGCGCTTGCCCGCTCTGTTGCGCTGGACCCCACGTCCGAGAAAGGGCTGCAGTTGTTGAGCGACCTGTGTCGGCGCACACACAAGCTCGACCAGCTGATCGACGCGCTGGAGAAGGCGAAGGCGGCGCACCTGAGCGCGGCCGTGCTGTGTCGGCTGGGTGAAGCGCACAGCGACCGCGGTGAAAACGGCACGGCGCTCGACTTGTTCCGTCAGGCGGTCGGCTTGGAACCCGAGCGCATCGAGGCCCAGCGCTTGTTTGGCTACAGCGCGTCCGCAGCCGAACAGCACGAGCAAGCGGTGGATGCGCTCCAGGTGGTGACTCAGAGCGCTGAAGTGAACGCTCACGACTGGTACTGCCTGGCGGTGAGCTTGCGAGCGCTGGGCTATGTGGGTGACGCCACCACCGCAGCCCAGCACTGCTTGGCCATTGACGCCTCCCGCAGTGACGCCCAGCTGTTGCTCGCTGACGCGGCGGCGGAAGCCGGTGACCACGCCGTCGCGGCGGACGCGTACCGCGCGGCCGTTGAGAACGGCCTCGCCGACGCGCGTGTCTATCAGGCGCTTGCACAGGCCGAGTTCGGCGCAGGCAACGCAGCAGGTGCCGTGGCGGCGCTGAAGGCTGCGCTCGAGCTGGAGCCCGAGTCCGACGAACTGATCGACCAGCTCGCGCAGGCGAGCGAGGAAGCGGGTGACCACGAGGGGAGCGTCTTCGCGCTGAGCAAGCTGCTCAAGAAGGATCCGTCCGCAGACGGATACCACCGGCTCGGCGTTGCCTATCAGCGGATGGGACGTCACGATGAGAGCGCTGCGGCGTTCAAGCGCTGTCTCCGCATGGATCCAGACCACGCTCACGCCCAGTACGCGCTCGGAGCGGCACTGATGCATACGGGGCGCACCGAAGAGGCGATCGCCGCCTGGGAAAAATCGACGGAGTTCTCTCCAGACGACGCCTCGCTGTTCGCGGCTCTGGGCTTTGGCTACTTGAAGGTGGGGCGGACCGACGAGGGGGCTGCGGCTTGCCTCAAGGCGGTGGAGCTCGGCCTGGATGATGTGAGCACGCTGCTTCAGCTGGCCCGTTTGTTCGAGCGGCTCAAGCGCCTGGACCACGCCGTGGTGGCCTACGATCGGGTGGTCCAGCTCGATCCGGATCGCACCGAAGCTCACGTGCAGCTGGCGCTGGCCTTGACCGAGCTCGGCGAGCACCAGCGCGCGGTCGACGCTTACCAGGAGGCGTTGCTACTCGAGCCGGACAACGCGCGGCTGCGCTACGGCCTGGGGGTCGGCTATGCGAACCTGGGCCACAACGAGGCCGCAAAGAAGCAGTACGAGGCGTTGCAGAGCCTGGATGCAAGCCTCGCGGAAGAACTGTTGTTCGTGATTGAGGCCTGAGCTTGGCGAGAGCGCCACAGATCGACGGACCCGGGCGCTGCGTCATGTAGACTCAGGGCATGCGGTGGACCGGGGGGAGGATCGCGGCGTGCTTGGCACCGAGCATGCGCTGGGCTTCCACGAGCGGGGCGCGTCGCATTCCTTGCGTTGTCGCGCTCATGTGCCTGAGCACGGCGATTTTGCCGGCTTGCGAGCGCGAGCAGGCGCCTTCGACCAGCTCGAGCTCCAGTGTTCCGACGCCGTCGGGCAGCGCCGAACCAACCTCGAAGCCCAAGCGACGCACACCGCCCATCGCCGTCAACACCGCGCTCGGTGAGTTCAACGAGGGTCTGGCGCTGGAGCTCCGGGCTACCGTGTCCAACGTCACGAACGATGATCCGCTGACGTTCGCGCTCCGGCTGCGGCCGGAGACCAAGCCGCCAAAAGGAGATCCGCTGTACTCGGAGGACGTTGACTTCGGCGAGACCTTGAGGAACTTCGAGTTTCGGATCACGGATCCCCAGGGCAAAGAGCATGTGCTCAAGCTCGCGTCGGGCCCAGCCACGCCGTGGGTCACGCGCGTGTTGTCCATCGGCGCGGAGCTGCAGCTGGCGCGAGAGGGCGTGCGCCTGCGAAACGTGCTGATGAAGTGGCCGGATCCACCAGAGAAGTGGCTAGCACGGGCGGGAACGTACCGCGTCACGTTGAGCGGTGAGCTGGCCGGCAAGGCTCGCCAGCCGAAGCTGACCTCCGGCGCGCTCGAGTTCCAGGTCGAAGCTCCTTCGGCGCGGCGGAAGACGTTGGTGGAGCTGGCCGCGTTGGCTACGAAATGGGTGAAGGAGCGTCAGGGCGTGAGCAAGCTGGAGCTGCGCGCACCAGTGATCGAGGACACCGCGAAGAATCGCTCCTTCCGCTTCGTGCTCAACACCGATCGCTACGATGTGACGGTGGTGGAGGTCCACATCGACCCCACGGGGAAAGAGCTACTGTACGACGTCTTCAAGCACTTCACCTGCGTTGCCGAAGGGATGCGCATCGCGACTCCTTCGGGCCCAGTCCCCATCGAGCAGCTGCTCGTGGGCGCGGAGGTGGAGAGCTTCGACGTGAAGACGGGGCGCTCACAGCGCGCTCGAGTGACCGGGCTGCAGAGCTTCAACGCGGGACGGCTGGTACAGCTCGGGGGCTTGAGCTTGACGCCGAACCACCCGGTGTTTGCTGATGGCAGCTGGCGTGCGGCCGGCGAGGTCAAAGTGAACGCTCAGCTGGTTGGGTTGGGCGGCACTTCATTGCTGGCCCCGCTCGCAGAGTCGAGCCGCCCGACGGTGGTCTACGACTTGAGCGTCACCGACCCTCACACCTACTTTGCGGAAGGCGTCTTGCTGCACAACAAGGCAGCGTACGTTCCCATCGGAGACGACCTCGAGTGGTCCGGAGTATTCTATCGCCGCGCGGCACCGCCCAGGTAGGCTCCTACAAGTTCACGAACAGAGCGGCGGCGGCCGGCAGCGCTTGCAGCACGATGATCGACCGCTTCGCGCTGTAGCCGCCATACAGGCCCACGGCGATGATGATCGCTAGGATGCACTGCACCACGCTCGGCTGGTGCGCCAGCTGACCCCAAATCAGAGCGGCTGCCAGCGCGCCGTTGTACACGCCCTGGTTCGCGGCAAGCACTCGAGTCTGCTCCGCCTGCGCTGCGCTGTTGCCGAAGCGGGCTCGCACCTTGGGTGTCGTCCAGAGGAACGTCTCGAAGAGCATGAACAAGACGTGCAGGGCCGCCACCAGGTACACCAACGCGTTCGCCAACATGGACACTATCTTGAACGATCGTTCAAGATAGTCAAGCGGGTCGATTCGTGAGCTGCGCCGCCGCCAGCGCGCTCCGGGCAAGTCGCTGCAATTTGCTGGTCTTCGCGCCGCTCCGCGCCAGGACGTGAATGGCGATGACGCTGGCGGCCAGCTCCTCGGCGCGCTGCTTCGCGTCGTCTCGCCCCTCGAGGCAGCGCGCGAAGAAGCGCTCCATCGCCTGGATCCGAGCAGCGACTACTTGCTGGCTCTGCGCATCCAGGCCCGGAAGCTCGACCGCGGAGTTTACCAACAAGCAGCCTTTGCCCCGTCGACTCGCTTGGGTGATGGCGTCGAACCAGGCGCGAACAGCCGCTGGACCTGGCGGTAGTGGGAGCAGCTGTTGCTCCACGTAGCGCTCGAGTGCGCGCTGGAAGCACGCCTCCTTGCTCTCGAATGCGGCGTAGAAGCTGCCAGCCTGGATCCCCATGGCGTCGCACAGCTGGCGCACGGAGGTGGCCGCGAAGCCTTGCTGCCAGAACAGCTCCACTGCCCGGTCCAGCGCCTGGTTCAGATCGAAGTCGCGGCTACGCGCCATGGGGCTTCATAGCACGTCGGCGATCGGCGGTTGAGGGCTGCGTCCCGCGCCGTCTCCCGGACAGGGCAAGGCACTGGGCCCGCAGATCCGTTCCGTGGGTGGTGGGCCCTCAGCAGTCCAGGCACGCCCACTCCACGATACCGCCATACACACCGAAACGATCCGCGGTGTTGATCTCCAGATCGATCAGGAACCCTGTTGCCGCGCGGTTTCGTGTACAGCATCCATCGCAGTCGCTGTCTGCACACAGGTCGTAGACCTTCACGTCGATCCGGCGCCCGCCCTCTCGAAGCCGAAGTGTCTTGCCTTTCAGCTGGGCGAAATCGTCGGAGTGGACGGCTGCGATGTTATGGCTCTGCACCCACGCCTCGGTCTGCTGGGTACCGGGAAACGCAGCGAAGTATCCGGCGTAGTCGCAGCCGCTGAAGTCGATGCACTCACTGCTCCCGGGGTCGGGATAGGACTCGAAATGGGTCAGCGTCGCTTCCTGCCAGCTGAGCTCCGCCTCGTCTTCCAGGGCAGGGTCGGGCGCGGTGGAGGAGGCGCTCGACGTCTGACTCACGTCACAACCCGTCGACGCCCACAGCGCGACGCTCAGCGCCGACGCGACCAGCGCGCCCGACCAGCAGGTTTTCTTGGTTGCCCTGAGTGACGCGCGGCGCATGTCCCAAGCCTGGTGTCACCCACCGCCGCGCCATGGGCGCTTTGTCTCAAAAGTGTGGCCTCCAGTCGCTGCGGGGAGGCGCCAGCAAATCTACAACTATTGCAAACCGGAGCGAGACCCAGCGCGCAGGGTCGAGATGACGCCCCCGTCGGGGAGGATCGCGCTATCTGTCGCCCACCCGCGTGGCCGTATACTCCCTCACAGCATGTCGGGTGACTCCCCCACATCTGCTCCTGGTGAGAGCTGGTTTCGACTGATCGTCGAGAATGCGCCGACGGCCATGCTGATGGTCGATGCGGCTCGACGCATCACGCTGGTGAATCAAGGCGCGGAACAGCTGTTCGGCTACTCGCGGCAAGAGCTCATGGGGAGTGTGATCGAGGTGCTGCTGCCTGAGCGATTCGCGGCCCAGCATCCAGCGTTGATCGAGGCCTTCTTCGCCTCTCCGCGCGCGCGTTCGATGGGCGCTGGGCGCGAACTCTTCGCGCGGCGCAAAGATGGCAGTGAGGTGGCCGTTGAGATCGGCCTCAGCCCTCTGGACACGACCGATGGAAAATTCACCCTAGCCACGATCACGGACATCACGGAGCGTCGCCGTGCGGAAGCGCGATTTCGGCTCGTCGTCGAGGCAGCGCCAAACGCGATGGTGCTCGTGGACGCCGCGGGGATGATCGAACTAGTGAATCGACGAACGGAGTACCTCTTCGGTTATTCGCGGCGGGAGCTCGTGGGTCAGCCGCTCGAAGCCCTCGTGCCGGCGCGCTCCCGGGCGCGGCACCCAGCGCTGGTGGCTGAGTTCTTGCGCGCCCCCCAGGCCCGCCCGATGGGCGCTGGGCGGGAGCTGTTTGGGCAACGCAAGGATGGGAGCGAGTTTCCGATTGAGATTGGGCTCAATCCTTATGAGACCGAGGAGGGTACGTTCACGCTGGCCGCGATCATCGATATTACCGAGCGGAAAAGAGCGGACGACGAGCTCCGGCGGAGCAACGCGGACCTCGAGCAGTTCGCCTACGTCGCCTCCCATGATCTCCAGGAGCCACTGCGCATGGTCGCGACCTACACGGAGCTGCTGGCCAAGCGCTATCAAGGGCAGCTCGATGAACGGGCGGACCGCTATATTCACTACGCGGTGGACGGCGCTCGGCGCATGCAACAGCTGGTCAATGACGTGCTGACATTCTCCCGCGTCGGGTCCCAGGCCGCGCCGCTCAGGCAAGTTCGTGCTTCGGAGGTGTGCGCTCGCGTGCTGGCGACACTGCGACGAAGTATCGAGGAGGCGGGAGCCGACGTGGTGGTGGGAGAGCTTCCGGTGGTGTGGGCTGACGAAGGACAGCTGGGGCAGCTGCTTCAAAACCTCGTGGGCAACGCCCTCAAGTTCCGTGGTGAGGAGCCGCGCATCCAGATCGACGCCGAGCGTGTGGGGGCCGACTGGGTGTTCCGGGTTTCCGACAATGGCATTGGTATCGAGCCCCAGTTCGCTGAGCGAATCTTCCAGATGTTCCAGCGCCTCCACGGCCGGGAGCGATATCCCGGCAGTGGGATTGGCCTCGCCATCGCCAAGCGCATCGTCGAGCGCCACCATGGCAGGATCTGGCTCGACACATCCACGCCCCCGGGGGCGACGTTCTGCTTTACACTGAGGGCAGCGGATTGCGGTGGGGGTGAGGCAAGTGAGCAAGCGGCAGCTGCTGGTCGTTGAGGACAATCCAGGCGACATCGATCTGGTGCTGGAGAGCCTGACCGAGGGCGCCTACGAGATCACCGTCCTCCAGGACGGCCAAGAAGCGCTGCGCTACCTCAAGCGAGAAGCGCCTTATGGCGGCTCCGCGCGCCCGGATCTGATCTTGCTCGACCTGAACCTACCGAAGCTCACGGGAAACGAGGTACTAGCGACCATGGCCCGCTGCGAAGAGCTGCGGGGGATCCCCACGGTGGTGCTCACCTCGTCGGACTCCGAGCGGGACATCGTGCAGAGCTACCAACTTGGGGCGAACTGCTACGTGCGCAAACCTGGAGATCTTCACAGCTATCAGGCAGCCGTACGCGAGATCGAGCAGTTCTGGTTCTCCGCAGTGTGCCTGCCCTAGCGCCAGCGCCCGCAGGGAAAAGTTGCGATTCGTCGCCTGCAGCAAATCCAAACCGCTGGCTGTGGCGAAAGCTTCAGTGTGCGCACGGCAATCCTCACCCCCGCCAAGACTGACATCACCTCGAGCCAGGGTCAGACCTCGAGCTTGGCGGCCAGGCCCTCCAGGTGCCTCGACACACCGCTTTCCCAGGCCATCGCGAGCGAGCCGCGCTTGCGCAGGTTCACCCGCTGTCTGCTCGCCACTGGGCTCCTGGACGACCTCGACGAAGCGGGCCCGTTCACGGTCTTTGCGCCCGGCGAGGCGGCGTTTCCGCAGCAACAGGCAGCTTTTGAAGCTTGGTTCGACCAGGCGTGTGTGAGCTCGCTGTTCGACGTTGCAGAGTTCCACGTCGCCCGTGGCTTGATCCTGGGGCCCGGCGCGCCGAGGCGCGTGGCGAGCCTCGAGGGGCGTTCGCTGGCGCTACGCGCCGACCGGGGAGGGTTAGTGGTCAATGGGAAGGCACGCGTAGCGGACACCTGGCTGGCGAAGAACGGAGTGCTGCACTTCGTGGACCAGGTGCTCATTCCCGCAGGGATCCACCTGTCCGGGGAGGGGAGCCTGGTCGGTCCGGCTCGGGGCCGACCGAGCGGCGTGCGCTTGGCGGCGGCGTATCGGCCGCCGGCGTGTGCAGATAACTTGGGTGCAACTGGCCGAGTTGAGTAGGCACCACGTCGTGGGCACCCTGCTTGAACGCGTCGGGTCGGGGGATCGAGGCGCGCTCTCCGAGTGCATCGCTGAGTTCGGTCCTTTGATCTGGGCGCTGGTCTCTCGACGGCTCGGCCGGGGTGCGGACGCAGAAGACTTGGTGCAGGAGATCCTGCTCGACGTGTGGCGTCACGCTGCCCGCTACGACTCGACGCGCTCGAGCGAGGCCACGTTCGTGGCGGTGATCGCGCGGCGCCGCCTGATTGACCGCCTGCGTCGGCGTACGGCGCGGCCGGAAGACGCGACGATTGACTTGGAGTTGCCGGGCGAACAGCAACGGCAGATAGAGGCAAGCGTGGATGCCCGACGCGTGCTGAAGGAGCTGGATAGTTTCCCTGAGGAACAAAAAAGCGTGTTGATGCTGGCGATATTGAACGGCCTCAGTCACAGCGAGATTGCTGAGCAAACACGGCTGCCTCTGGGGACCGTCAAGACGCACGTTCGCCGGGGCCTTGGCCAGATTCGGGAGCGACTGCGCTCCAAGAGTTCGGAGCCACGCCAGCACACCAAGGAGAAGCGGTGATGGACCTGACGCCACAAGACGAGCGCGCGTGTGATCATGCGTTGGGTCTGCTGAGCGAGGCGGATGAACGGGAGTACGTCGCGGAGCTCGTCGATCCGTCGCCTTCGGACTTCGAACTCGCAGCGGCCGAGCTCGAGCTCGCACTCCTCGGGTTGGGGGGGGAGAGAGCAGAGGTAGCGCTCCCAGCGAGCCTCGAAGCGAAGCTCCACGTCGCGGCGACGGCGTACGGATGGGCGCTCGAGCCTCAGCCCGCGAACCAGAACGCGCCACGGGCCGTGCAGCGAGTCGACCCGCGAGTGGATCTCGGCCGGTACCTCGGTTGGATGGCCGCTGCGGTGGCGCTGATCGCGCTGGGCGTGGTGCTGAGTCGTCAGCCGGAGTCGCAGGTGTCCGGAGCTCTACCGGCGCAGCCTCCAAGTGCGACGCCAACGCCGGACGCCGGTGCTCCGACGGCAGCCCCGACGCCCCCGGAGCGCCGCGCGAGCCTGCTCGGGCGTGAGGGCACGGTTACTCTCGACTGGAGCGCGACCAAGGACGAAGCGGCGCAAGGTGCCTCGGGAGATGTCGTCTGGAGCACTGCGCAACAAGAGGGTTACATGCGCTTCAAGGGGCTCCAGCCCAACGACCCCGAGCGTTCGCAGTATCAACTCTGGATCTTCGCCAAGGGCCAGGACGAGCGCTATCCGGTGGATGGCGGCGTATTCGATGTGGGCTCTAGCGGCGAAGTCGTCGTCGCGATCGATCCGAAGATCCACGTCGACGCTCCTACGCTGTTCGCGATTACCGTGGAGAAACCGGGCGGCGTCGTGGTGTCGAAGCGTGAGCGAATCGTGCTGACGGCTGCGGCTGGCGGATAGGCGTTTGCGCCGCCGGACGTATTCGCATTAAGGTGGTTGGATGGGTGAAATGAGTGTGCCCGCGCGCGGCTGGCCCCTGACAGGCTTGCTCTTGCTTGCCCTCGCGGCCCTGCTGGCGTGCAAATCCAAGCAACAGAAGTGCGTCGCGGGAGTACAGATAGGCGACATGCGCTACTCGTCTCTGGGGACTGCGGACACCAGGGCTGAGGCCGAGAAGAGCGCGAAGAGCGGTAGCTGCCTCGCATACTGCGACTACGGTGACCCGACGCTAGATGCCGCATGGAAACGATTCAAGGCGACGCCCAAGGGGCGCGCGTCGAAGACGAGCAAGAACTTCGACATCTTTCTCCACCTAAAAGCCGAGAAGGCGGCGTGCGTCGCCAGGTGCAACTCGGAGATCACGCGGGGCACCGCGACCACGAAGGTGGAGTGCTTATGAAACGCCGCTCGACTGCCACGTGGCCTTCGCCAGCAGCGGGGGCGCTGCTGGTGCCCCTGATTTGGGCCCTGCTAGCGTGCGGCGGAAGCGACTCTACTGCCTGCTCCGCCTCCCTGAGCTATCAGGGCAAGGCTGCCCAAGCCACCGGGGGGGATCGCCTCGCGGCGCGACACGCTGCTTGCCGCGAGTGGTGCAAGAAGGAGTTTCCCGCCGCGAAGAACGACTCTGACGAGGTCAACGGCTGCGCCAGTCGGTGTAGCGCGGAGCTGCTGTTCGGTGGGGCGACCGCCACGGTGAGCTGCAAATGACGCCAATCAGCTGAAACCCACGGCGGCGGGGCCGCGTAGATCTTGGGATCGTGGGATCTGGCAAAGATCGGCTTGGCGCGGCGGCTCAGCGCCCGCGGCGCAGCTCGCTGCTCCGGCTACTTCGCTGGGGGTTGCTGCTCGCGTCGCTGGTACTAGGAGTCATTATCGTGGATGCATGGAATGCCATGGGGAAACGGCCGAGCGGTGAGCGCCTGGCGCGCATGCAGCGGTCGTCGATGTACGGGGATGGGCGGTTCCACAACGCGCTCCCGATGCGCGATGACATGTGGCTGGCGACCAAGAAGTGGCTGGCCGGGGCCGAGCATCGGGAGCCCAACGCCGCGCTGCCCCTCGAGCGCCGCACCCGAGCGGACTACGCGCAGCCACCGAAGAGCGGGCTCCGGATCTCCTGGTTCGGACACTCGTCGATGCTGATCGAGATCGACGGAAAACGGGTGCTGACGGATCCCGTGTGGGGCGAGCGGGCGTCTCCTTCGAGCTTCTTCGGACCGGCGCGCTTCTTCGAGCCACCCATCACCCTGGAAGAGCTCCCGGAGCTGGACGCCATCGTGCTCAGTCACGATCACTACGACCACCTGGACGCCGAGAGCATCTCTCGGTTGAGCCGCCTGAGCCGCGCGCCGTTCATCGTGCCGCTCGGGGTGGGAGCTCACCTGGAGTACTGGGGGATCGAACCGGAGCGTATCCGCGAACTCGAGTGGTGGCAGGACACCCAGGTCGGCGACCTACGTCTCGTCTGCACGCCAGCGCGCCACTTCTCGGGTCGCGGCTTCCTGGATCGCAACACCACGCTGTGGGGGAGCTGGAGCCTGGTGGGCTCGGAGCACCGGGTGTTCTTCAGCGGGGACACGGGCATGTTCCCTGGCTTCGCGGAGATTGGCGAGAAGCTTGGGCCGTTCGATGTCACGCTGATCGAGTCGGGCGCGTATGACCCAGCGTGGGCAGATGTGCACCTGGGCCCCGAGCAGGCCGTGCTCGCGCACCAGCTCTTGCGCGGCAAGGTGCTCATGCCCGTGCACTGGGGCACCTTCAACCTCGCGCTCCACGCCTGGACCGAGCCTGCCGAGCGTATCATCGCCGCAGGGCGTTCCGCAGGGATACAAACCGTGGTGCCGCGCCCTGGCGGGCGCTTCGAGCCCAGCGCGCTGCCGCCGTTCGAGCGCTGGTGGCCCGAGCTGCCCTGGAAAGGCGCGGACGAGGTGCCGGTACGCTCTTCGGGGATCGACCAGTGGCTGGCCGAGCTAGGGGTCGAGGCAGGGCGAGCACCGGTTGAGGTGCCCACGCCCAGCTTGAGCCCGGACGCCGCCCGCTAGGTGCTCAGTCGCCCAGAGCAAGTCTCGGGCCAAGCCTGAAATGCCGCGCTGAAGTTTTCGTGTCACGCTGGGGACGCTGCTCCGATAACCCCACGATGACCGCCGCGTCTACTGCCACCGCGTTGCACCACTTCGTCAGCGACCCGAACACCCAGGCGGCGCTTCGGGCCTACGCGCGTCGTCGCGGCCTCCGGGAGGAAGTGGACGACGTCGTTCAGTCGGCCCTCTGCGCTGCGGTCGCCGCGCCCAACGTGCCCAGCGACCCCGAGGTGCTGCCCCGCTGGGTGCATGGGATCCTGAGGCGCAAGGTCGCCGATGTCTTCCGCCAGCGCCGGCGCTGGCCGGGCGCCGAGCTACCAGAGCTCGCGACGGCGCCGCGTGCGTTCGAGGCTCGTGAGCTGCTGCAACGGATCCACGGCGACGTGCTGGAGCCGAAGCAGCGAAGCGCCCTCTGCTGGCTGCTGCGTGAGCACGCGGGGGAGAGCCTACTGGAGATCGCGCGCCAGGAGGCCGTTTCCCCAGAGAATTTACGCCAGCGGATCTGCCGCCTGCGGCGCTACCTCCGCGCGCAATATCTGGTGCCGCTGGCGGTGCTGGTCGCGTTCGGCGCGAGCGCTTGGCAAGAGCTACCGCTGGACGCAGGTTCAGACGCGGCGCTGCTGGCGCCCGCTGCGCAGCCCTTCGCCGGGCGCTGGCGCGTCGAGCGGGTCACCAACGGAGATGACGCGCTGATCGGCCTGGTCGTCGAGCTTGGGCCAAGCGGCGTCGTCTTGAAAACCCCGGAGGGGGTCGCCGTCAAGCGCTTCGAGCTGGTTCAAGCGGCTGAAGGGCTCTATCTCACTTCGGGTGAGCGGCGCTGGCACCTCGAGCTGACCGAACTCTCGAGCGGTGGCGTGGAGGTCACGAGCGATAAAGGCAACGCGGTGCTGCGGCGGTTGCCGTGAGGAAAGATGCTGGCGCGCGCCTGGCCCGGTGATACCCTGCGGGCTTGCTGCGCTCGTTGGTCGCCCTCGCCCTGTTCGTCGCCGTCAGCGCGCCAGCGCGCACTGCTCGGGCGGACGAAGCTCCCGAGCGGCTTCGAGTCGTCAGCTGGAACGTATGGGGAGTGCCCTTCGTGTCGGACTCCCGGGAGTCCCGCATGCGTCGTATCGGGCCTGCGCTCGCCCGGCTGCGGCCGAACATCGTGCTGCTGCAGGAGCTGTGGAGTGAGGCGGACGCCGAGCTGGTGATGCGCGCGCTGGCGGAGGCCGGGCTGACCCACGAAGTGCACGGCGCGTCAGCGCGCTTTGCCGCGTTTGGCAGCAGCGGCCTGCTGATCGCTGCGGATCGTCCGCTCCACGATGTGGACACGTTGGAGTACGAGCTCGGGCGCTGGCCTCACACGCCGTACCATCTCGATTGGCTGAGTCGGAAGGCTGTCCTGCTGGCCGCCGTGGATACGCCGGGTGGGCGACTGCTCCTGGCCAACACCCACTGGCAAGCCGCGTATCGCACGGGGAACTACGCCCCGGTGCGAGTGGCCCAGGCCCTGGAGCTGTGTGACTGGCTGGCCGCACACCGCGCGCCGCACACGCTGCTAGCCGGCGACTTCAATGAGGAGCCTGGTGAGCGGGCGACGGATCTGTTGGTAGAGCGCGTGGGGCTGAGCGAGGCTGCCGGTGGGAACGGGCTCGATCGCATCTTCGTCGCTGGCCTCGCGCTCGAGTCTGCCAAGCAAGAGCTGACGAGCGCGGTCGAGCTCGAGGACGGCGAGCGTATGCCGCTGTCTGATCATCCCGCCTGGGTGGCAGATCTTCGCCTGTCCAATAACCGTGGAGAAATCAAGAGCGGGGACGTGCAGCCCTCGCTGTCAGAGCAGCTCCAGGGAGAGGTGAAGGCGCTCCGGCATCAGCTGTGGTTCGCGCGCGTCGCCGCGTTCCTCGGTGCTCTCATCCTCCTACGCGTGAGCCTCGGCCCGCGAGTGCGGGGGTTAGGGTTCGGTTGGTTCGCGCGTCGGCGTCGTGCCGTGCGTCACCTCCTGCTGCTCGCCACCGGCCTGGGCACGGCGTACGCCGCCTACTTTGCCTGGGGCTACGGGCCACCGCAGGCTCGCGGTTTGACGCACGCCCTTCAGCGCCTCGGTCGTTGAGAGCGGAGCTGGTTACCGCCCCATGCCGCCGCCCCGCTCCTTGTCCGAGCTGACAATCTCGTCGAAGGTTGCCTGGTCGAGGTGGACCGGAGTGTAGTCACCCCCGCCGGACGTCAGGTTACCGTAGAAGGCGCGTAGGTGATTTCGAGAGCCCCGTGTGAGATTCTCGTACACCGTCTTGATGTCCGGGTGAGTCGTCGCCGCGGCGGTGGCGGCAAGGTCGTTGATATCCAGCTCCTCGATCAAGCAACCGACCTCCAGTGCTGCGTCGGGGCTCTCTCTGCCTTGCTTGACGAGGTCGCCGTACAGCTTCTGCAGATCGGCGTTGTGGAATTCACCAGGATCTAGATCCGCTGAGGGGTCGTCCAGGCGGTAGGTCACCAGCAGATCCCCGATGGCGTCGAAATGGGTCTGCTCGCTAGAAGCGATGTTGTCGAAGATGGGTCTCCCATCTGCCAGTGCCGTGTAGACGTCGCGCGCTAGCTTCTCCTCCTCACGGACGAAGAGCAGGTCAGCTCGCTCGGCGGCGGACAGTTCACTCGTGGTCTGGTCTCCGCCGGAGCTTTCACTGTTGGGTGTCTGGCTGTCGCTCTGCGACGGTGTACAGCTGAGGCTCGTAAGAGCGACAACCAGTGTGAGCGCGGCGGGAAAGCGGGATCTACGCATGGGCTATCTCCTGCTGGGTAGGAGCGCCTCGGGTCCCAGAGGATTCAAAGCGGCGCTCGATTTCGCCCTCGGCCGCGGCTCAGAGCCAGATGCTGTTCTGCCCGAACGGCTCGGGTTGGTCGTATTCGAGATCCGTGATCTCCCAACGGTAGTAGACGAAGTTGCCCCGCTCGAGGTCCCAGGAGACGGACCCGACTGCTGGCACCTCGACTCCGCAGAATCGCTTCCAGTCGGTGCAGGTGACGCGCCAGGCTTCGAGCGTTGCTTTCTCACCCCCACCCAAGAAGCGTTGGGCGGTGACACCTGCGACGCGTCCTTGGGAGTCGATCTCGAACGTCGCCGACACGCTGAGGTTGGCGTCATCGAGGGTAGCACGGGCTCGGGTCGAGTCGATCGCTTCCCAGCGGATGTATGCCTCGAGGGCGGCGCTCGGGAACCACACCATCTCCGCGAGGAAGCGAAGTAGCGCACCCTCGGCTATTTTCTGGTCGTCCACGTTCACCACGTCCATGACTGACCCCAGCTGGATCCGCATGTTGCCGCGGCCGGCCGCGTAGCGATCGCGACCGGTGAAGGAGAGCACACGAAGTAGCTTGGTCTCGACGCGCCAAATGAACGCCGGATCCACGACTCGAAAGTACTGGTCGGCCCGAGCTTGCATGAAGGGCGCCTTCGGGCTCGTCCTCAGCTCGCCGCGCTGGAGCAAGCGAGCGCAGCTCGTGCGGGGGCGCCCGACCACCCCCGCCTTCTTGAGCCAGAGCGCGACGGGTGCGGGCAAGCGATCGAGCTCGGAGATCTCCACCGGAGCCCGAGCGGGCCTGGGGCCGATGTACAGCTCTCGGATCTCGGCGTTCGTCTCAGAGATGAAGCGCCGTCTACCCGAGACGCCAATTGGAGGGATTGGAAGCATGGCAACTCACCAGCGGCGCAAAGGGTGCGCGAACTTCGACGCGCACGACCGCTCCCCTCGACCTGTGCAATTGGCGAGCCAGTGCTCAGGGCCGGAGGTGCCTCCGTAGCCAACTCCGTCCGACTCGTGTCGAGATGAACAACGAGCCCAGCGCTTCACGACTCAAGCGCCAGGGGCCCATCCGCGAAGCTCCGTCAGCTCGTTGCTCTTTTACGTAGCTCACGGCGCCGCCCTCGTAGCCGAGCGCTGCCAGCACCCACGCAAGGTTGGGATCCCGAAGCTGAACTCGGGCTACGGTTTGCGCGACTTCGCGATCCATCACGCAGTAGCTGCCGGAGTTGGGGGGTGGCGACGTGCCGACGTAGCGTTGAACCGCGCGGAACACGCGGTGCCCCACCAGGAACCACAGTGGATCGCTTCGACGACCGTGCTTGACCGCGAACGTCACGCGTCTGCCAGGAGACACCCGACTGTGCTGATGCGCCGCGACGAGCACCACAACCATCGCGCCCTTGGCCTCGCGCAGACCGGCCTGAGTGGCGCCGAACTGTCCCTGGTTTCTTCCCAGTTCCAGCACCCTTGCCCGGAGCAGAGCCGGGAATCCCCGAATCGTGTCTGGGCTCGAGTCTCCGCTCGCGTCATCCACGAACAGCACCTCGTATTCGAGTCCAGTGCACCCGGCTGCGGCCGAACAGCGCTGGGCTAGCTCTGGCAGAGTAGATGCCTCGCGGAAAATGGGCACGACGACACTGAGGTCCACTCAGCCCGCTCCGTTGTCTGCCGCGACGCTCGCGATCGCCGCTTCGATGCGTCGCAGATCTGCTTCGCTCATCTGGTCGTGTAGTGGGAGACACAGCAGGCTGTCGTACACCGCCTCGGTGTTTGGCAAAGGGTGCGTAGAGGGATACCGCTTCAGGTGGTGCAGTGGCGGTGCGAAGTAGCGGCGCGCCTCGATACCCGCCTTCGCTAAGCCGTCGATCACGTCGTCGATCGTGCGTCCGCTGCGCGGAAAGCAGCGCAGCGCCAGGTTCTGGTAGTTGGACGACACGCCCGCTGGGACGCGCTGGATTTCGAAGCAGGTTGGGTGGCGCTGCGCCTCGGCTCGAAGCCGCTCCGCGCTCGCTCGTCGCGATTTAATTACCTCGGGGAAACGTGTTAGCTGCCGCAGGGCGATCGTAGCTCGCAGCTCATCCAGCCTGGCGTTGAACCCCGCAGAAGACTGGCTGCGTGGAGTCGCCAGACCGTGTCCTCGCAGGCGGATGACCTCTTCGAGCAAGCCCCGGTCACGACTCCATACGAGGCCCCCTTCGACAGCCGGCAAGACCTTGGTGGCGTGCAAGCTGTACGCAGCCGCGAGCACCCCAGGGTAGGCATGGCGGCCGTAGAGGCTCGACCCGAAGCCGTGGGCATCATCGAGCAGCAGCGGGATCTCTCGGGGGGCCAGGTGGCGGCTCAGCGACTCGACGTCGGGCGGGACCCCGTATGCCGTGACGCCCATCACCGCGGCTATCCCCTGATGGGATTCGAGGAGCTCCTCGAGCGCTGCTGGAGAGAGCGTGAACGTTTCCGCGTCAATGTCGCAGAACAGCGGGGTAAGGCCCGCGTGTTCCCATGCTGAGAGCGTCGCGATGTAGGTGAACGCAGGGATCACCACCAGATCTCCTCGGAGGCGCGGCTGGAGCGCCCGGGCGAGGAGCATCAGCGCGCTGCTGCCCGACGAGGTCGCGGCGACTCTCTCCACTCCCAGAAAGCTCGCCACGCGCTGCTCCAGCGCTTCCACCCGGGGGCCCTCATTGCTGACGCGACCTGTCGTGAGGATGGACTGCAGTTCTTGGGCGAGTGAGAGCGTGGGTTCGAACTGGGGACGTATTGCAGGGATCCAGGGCCGGGCCTCAGTCGTGCGTACGCTGAAGCCCCAGTGCTGAAGGACTCGCTTCAGGCCTTCGTTCAGGTCGATGCGTGCCTCGAATCCAATTGCCTCGCGGATCGCATCGACATTGGGCACGCGGTAAGGGATCTCCTCGAATCCCTCTCCGAAGGCTTCTTCACCGCTGATAACCTCGAGCTGGTCAGGGCGACCTACCATCGAGAGTACCCGCTGCGCGAGCTCGAGCATGCTGACGGGCTCGTCACGCCCCACGTTGAACGCCAACCCGGCTTCGAGTCGTCCCGCCTCCAGGGCGAGCAACAAGTCGACGCTAGCCGCCGCAGCCTCGTCGACGTAGCAGAAGCTGCGCACCGCGGCGCCGCCGTCGACGACGCGCAGCGGGAGGCCTTGCTGGAGCCGGCCAATCCACTTGGAGAGCACGCGTCCCTGGCCCGGCGCGTCGAGCAACGGGCCGTACACGTTGAAGTAGCGGGTGATCACGCAGCGTAACCCGGAGCGCGCAAGCGCTCCGGCGAGGTGTTCGCCTACGGCCTTCGAGAGCGCGTAGCTCCAGCGTGGCGAGCTGCTGGCACCGAGGATCATCGCTGAGTCCTCGCGGAGACGCTCGATGTTCCGGCCGTAGACCTCGCTGGTGCTCGCGAACAACACGGGTACGTCGTGGGCGGCGCAGCTGCTCAGCACGTTGCGCGTACCCGAGATGTTCACGTCGAGCACCTCCTCCGGGCTCTTCAGATAGGCATCGACACCGACGACCGCTGCCAGGTGGATGACCGCCGACGCCTCGGTGACGAGGCGATCCACCAGCGTGGAGTCACGAATGTCTCCCTCGGTCAGTGGCGCTTCCGTTGGCCGATGCGGGGGCGCCGGGTAGCGGTCCAGTAGCACGCAGTCGCGGCCCCGTGCCCGCAGCGCTCGCTGGACCTGATGCGCGACGAAGCCCGTCCCTCCGGTGATCAAGATAGGCTTTTGCATGGGCAAATCAGTGTTGAGCACGGGCGCCGTTCAGGGAGAACGTGGCGAAGACTAGCTCGCCGACGTGTTCTCCGTACTCGCGCCGGTCGTTGTACGGCCGCGAAGGCACAGTGGTTTCTGAGACTCGGGGATACGCACGGGCTTCCTCTGCGCAGGGTAGCTCCGTGCGGTTACAGTCGAACCCGTAGTAGAAGAGGGCGCACTTGGAGCCTGGCGCTGCCCGCCTGACGGCTGCCTCGAGGCCTTCCTCGGCGGCAGGGTGCAGAGGCGCCGGATGCCGGGTGCTGCCGAATAGCACGTAGCTCGGGTTCTTGCCTTTGCGGTCGACCTGCTTGGTCACCAGGGCGCAGCCGGGGTTGCTTTCGATGGTCTCCACGAGAGAGCGCGCTGCATGCTGGTGGTCGAGGTCGAGTGGTGCCTCGAGGATGCGATCGATGCGGGGAGGGAACACCGTCGAGATCAGTACCAAGCCGAGCGCGGTGGTCGTTGACCATGCCTGGGGCCACTGACGCCGGGCCGCCGCGGACTGCAGCTCGCGCCAACCGAACAGGGCCATCCAGACGACCGCGGTCGACATCGCACTGGTGTAGCGGAGTACCTCGAACAGTACTTGGTGCCCCGCCGCCGCATAGAGCCTGAACAGCACGACGATGCCGAGCGGAAGCAACGCCCAGTGCGCCGCTCTGCGGCAGGTGTGGAGCCAACCCAGCACACCAAGCACGACCAGCCCGAGGGGACTGAACTGGGCGAGCAGCACCGGATACGCCACGATGCTGGGCTCGAGTGGGCTCAGAGCCTTGACGACCCAGTTCAGGTGGCCGCCGAAATCAACGAAATGGACCACGAGCGTCGCGACGAGCAGCAGCAGCAAGAGCCAGCGCGGAGCCGCGAGCGTCCGCCGGACGAGCGCGTCCAGGCGCCCTTGCAGGGCGATCACGCGCTGGGGGCGAGTGCGCTGCAGCCACCCCATCGCGAGTGCCGGGAAGGCGACGATCGCCGCCTCCACCCGGCACAGACAGGCCACCGTCGTCGCCATGACGAGCAGCAACTGACCCAGGACGCTCCACGCAGGCGCGAAATCGTCTCTTCGTCGAATCGTCTCGAAGCCAATCACCCCCGACAAGAAACACAGCTCGAGCACCGGGCTCGGCAGCTCCGACGTGGCGACGCTCAGCGTCTGGATGTTGGCGACGTAGGCAACCGCGAACAGCACGGCGGGCAGCGTGGACTTCAACACGTAGCGCGCGATGGGGAACAGCAGGCACGCGCACGCTGTCGTGAGGCACAGGTTGAGATGCGCGACGCCGCGCAGCATCAGCACGTTCTCTGGCGTGTGGCTGGCCACCAGCGCCTGGAAGCCTGCGCCTGTGTGGGTCGTGGCGTAGGTGGCCTCGAGCAGCGTGGCGGTTCCGCCTTCGTGCAACACGCGCAGCCAGGACAGCGGGATGGCGGACGGGGGTAGCTCGAGCTGGAGATACGTGAGCGCGGCGAGCAACACGATCAGGCCGGCCAGTGCGCTCCACTGCGTCGCTCGGTCCCTCGCCGCCAGGCGCAGCCCCAGCAGCACCGTCAACAGCACACCGACGGCCGAGCACAGCACCACCGCGAATGAAGTCGGGGTGGCGGTGAACCCCGGGAGCTGAGCGATCACCAACGCGCCCGACTCGCGACGAAGCCCTCCGTCCCACTCCATTCCACCGCCCGGACTCTACCACGGCCGAGGTGTTCGCATAGTCGCTCCGGTTCGACAGCCCGACTCGGCGTCGGGTATACAAGGCGTATGAGTGACGAGCAGTTCGAGCAGCTGGCAAGGCGCATCGTGTGGCTGACCTTGGCTGCGGCAGGCGTTGGCGCTTGCGGCGGCAACGAGCCCCCGAAGACCAGCGCAGAGGGCCCTTCCGTCGCGCCCGTGGACGTCCCAGTCGCCGAGCCATCCGCGGCAGAGCCCACGGCCACGGCCGAGCCGCCCGCCTCCCCGCCAAGCCAGGCAGAAAAGCTGCCTGAAGCGACGCCCCAAGGAGAGCGCTGTCGACCCGACGGGGGAGTCAACGTGCTGGCGGGGCTGCACCCAGCAAAGCCAGTCGACTACGTGGCGGTGTTCCAGACCTTTGGGAAAGGCGCGGACACGCGCGAGGGTCAGCACGTCGGAACGCCGTGTACCGGCGCGGCTGACGAGCGAGTGTGCAACGACGCGCTCAAGGCGCAGAAGCCGACGCAAGGGTTCCGCATCGAATGCCGACCTGGGTACTGCGCTCATGGCGTAGCGTATACGCGCGGAAACGAAGTTGGCCTCGCAAGCAGCATTGATGAGCTCAAGGCGTTCCTCGGACCCATCGACACCGAGGGTGAGGCCATCTTGATGGCCTGGGCAGAGGGTCACAACGTAGGCACCTGTGATGAACTCAAGGCAAAGCTCAAGCAGACCGCTGGAGGCTACGAGCTGACCACGGAAAAGATGACGGCGGATTGCCCCATCGAGATCAGCGAGTTCAAGCTCAAGGTGACCGAGGACGGCGCGGTGAACGTTGTCAGCAAGAAGGTGAAGAGCAAGAGCGGAGCGTGCGTCGGACGTCAGAGCGCTGGCGTCGCGCTCGGGCCGGTCACCGCACGCGATCCGCGCGGCAAGTACTTCGCTGAGTGCGCGCAGCTCGAACGTGCCGCCGTGATCGCCTTCGAGCGCATGGCGCAGGAGCTGGCAGCGCTCGGCGCGCCCGAAGAGCTGCTGAGAGCCGCCAGCCGCTCGAAGCAGGACGAGGAGCGCCACGTCGTCGCCATGGAGCAGCTGTCCGCAAAGTTTCAGGGGAAATCGAGCCCGTTCGAGGCGCCGAGCTTCGCACCTCGTGGTGCCTTCGAAGTGGCCCGAGAGAACGCGGTCGAAGGGTGCGTGCGCGAGTCCTACGGTGCGCTGGTTGGCTTGTGGCAATGCGAGCGCGCCGTAGACCCGGAGGTCCGCGCTGCGCTGCGAGAGGTGGCGCAGGACGAGCTACGGCATGCGGCGCTGTCCTGGCGCGTCGCGGCCTGGCTCGAGCCACGACTCAGCCCCGAGCAGCGCGAGGCGATCGCCTCCGCGAAGCGCGAGGCGTTCTCCGATCTGATGCGCGACTGCGCGGCGGAGCCCGACGCAGGGCTCGTGGAGACTGCCGGGCTGCCCGATGCGGCGCACGCGCTCGGGCTGGCGGGCGCGCTGGGCGCCCACCTGGGCCTCGCGTGAAGGCACGAGCAAGCTCTGGTCAGGCTGGCCTGAGCTTCACAGCAGGGGCTCACACACCGTCTGAATGATGGTGTCGCGACCCCCCGCATGATCCGGCCAGCCTTCGGCGTCGATGAACACACTCACGCACTCCGGTGGAGCCAGTGGTGCGAGGTAGAAGCCCTTCACTCTCGGACACAGCGCCATCGCGGCCTCTTCTGCCGTTGGGAAGGGACCGGCGTGGATCGTGTATTCCCACGGCGTGCTGGAGATCCCGCCGCACGCGAGCGAACTCAGGACTGGGGTGGGGGTGAGGCTGCTCTGCAAGCGAACTGCCCAGTATCCCTCTTGAGCACCGAAGTTCGTGACGTTGACCAGGACGTAGCCGTCTCCGCCGGTGCCGCCGGTGCCCCCGCTCCCGCTACTCCCCGCGGAACCACCTGACCCACCTGTGCCTCCCGCGCCTCCGCTCCCCGCGTCGCGCGGCGTGATGAAGATCTCGGGGTTGCTGGCCGAGGCGTCGAACGTGGTCTCCAACGGCGCGAAGAAGTCACCGGTGAGTAGCGCGTCGACCAGCGCGTCTCCGAAGACGTCCAGGTGGCTCGTCGTGCTGGCCCCGTCCCAGCCGATCGTCTCGATGTGGGTGGCGTCGGGCACGGTGATGGTGGCGCTCTCCGGAGCGACACCGCCTTCCTGTAGACCGACTGTGTCGAGTACGACCTCTGCCGCTGCCTCGAGGCCGTCGTCCTGGGCGCTCGTGAGCTGCACCCTCGCGTCCGCGATACTGAGGAAGTCCCCTGGATCGACCACGGTCACCGCCTCCCCGGACTCGGTGACCGTGGTGACGTTGACGTGCTCGTTGACCAGGTCGAGGGGCTGCGCGCCTTGGACGGTGATCGCGAGGTCGACGATCGCGGCGCCCGCTTCTGACATACCAGCCCCTTGCAACGCTTCAGGCAGTCCCTGACCGCCCGCTGCGGTCGCGAGCGTGTCCACGGTCATCTTCACTCCAGCCTCACCCAGCTCGACCGCGGCCTCGGCGGTAGCCCTACGCCTCGCGTCTACTTCGCTGAAGTCCGGGGCATCGAGTGAGTCCAGCCGGTCCTCGATGGTCCCGCGGGCGACGTTCCGCTGGCCGACGGGCAGTGCGTTGAACGCGTCCAGGGCCTCCTGGTTGGTGGCAGCCGAGCCCAGCCCTAGTTCCTCGCGGATCACAGCCAGCTCCTGCGGTGTCGCGTTCTCTATCTGCGCCCGGG